>JBCCAA010000056.1:0-18079 GCA_039815055.1 Pseudomonadota bacterium
CAACTTGGTCACAAGATGCCCGATGTCTCCACCACGGAAATTTATGCGCCGTTTGACCCCTCGTATCTCTTCAAGGCGGTCACAGCCATCGATGAGTATTTCAAAGCGCTCGCGTGTGAAATGCGTGTGAGCTCGATTTCCGGGTTCATGGAAGCAAATTTAGAAACGCAAGCAAATCGAAGCGGCGAATGGTGGTTCGGGGGAGACTTGAACCTCAAAACATAACAATGGAAACAAGACACTATGAAAATTTTGATGGATAGTCCCTCCAGTTACCCCGCCAGACGATTTCACTAGAATGAGTTCACGATTCCGTGATCTAGGTGTGTTTTCTCACCACCAAGAGGACTAGGGCCACCGAAACCAGGTCAGGCTCGGTCGTGTTACCAGACACTGACTTGACGGCTGGTGGGCGTCCGCTTTTGGCCCATTATAGCCGATGGCCATATCCGCGTTGATTGTCGGCTTTAGGTGATCGGCGGTCATTGGCGCTTGGCGGAGGAACCGGGTAAGCTGACCTGATGACAGTATCTGACACCAGCGAAGACAAGCAAAAGCGCCGAAGGTTTAGTCCAGAAGTCCGACGATCCATGATCCTCGATGCGGCTGCTGAGATGGTATCACGCGATGGCGTGTCCAGCGTTTCCTTTGAGTCGATTTCTCAGGAGGCCAGCATCAGCAAGTCTCTGGTTTACACCTATTTCGACGGGGTGACCGAGCTTCTGAAAGAACTGTTGGAGCGAGAGTTGCGTGAGCAGCGGCGTCTCCAATTCGAGGCCGCTGAAAAGGCGACGACGTTTGAGGAGTTGGTCCGCTTTATAACGCGCGAATACCTTGGTTACATCGACCGGCGGGGCATGATCATCGAGCGCCTCCAGGCAGACCCGTCACTCTTTGATCGTCAGGCGCCGGCGTTTTATAGCCGGAACACTGCAATCGACTATTTGGCGCCCATTGTGGCCAAGCATTTTGATATGCCTGAGCAAGAAGCTCGGGCGGCGACTGAAGTCTCATTTGGGCTACCCGCATCGGCTGGAGAATACCTCCTACGCCGGGAAATGGATCTCCAATCCCTGGAAGACCTCACCGTCTCCATGATTCTCGGATCAATTGTCAGCGCGCGGAATGACTATCTGGCCCGCCGACGGAAACTGCAGCGTTAGGCACAGAAAAGGGGCGCTGCAAAACAACGCCCCTGAGTTCGGGAGGAAACCTCCTTCTAGAAAGACTTACGGACTGTGACGCCGTACGTGGCGGGCTGATTTGGAAAGCCCGAAAGCGATGTGCTTTCAAGAAGCGGTGTGAAGACCGCCGTCATGTATTCCTCGTCGAAGATGTTTCGGCCCCAGACGGTAACCGCGAGCCCGTTTTCCGCGGCGAAGCCTGCTGATGCATTGACCAGATCGAATTCACGCTGGAAGCCGATGAAGTCCTGTAAGGCTGGGTTGTCAGTATAGTTTGTGGGTCCGGAATGTTGCCAGTCCGCCCGCACGAAGGCGTTGTGTCCCAAGAAATCAAAGGTCAACTGACCGCCCGTCGACGTCGACACTTCGGAGATACCTGCCGGTTGCTCACCGGAGAGATCCCCAAAGGCTGAGTCTGGGAAGCTATCGTATTCGGGGTCGAGGAAGGTGCCAGCGAAGAACAAGGTCAGGTTTTCCGTCGGCGCCCAAGTGGCATCGACTTCCAGTCCGGTTGAAGACTGTTTGTCGGCATTGGCGAGAATGCGCCCCGACTGGCCAACCAAGACATTTGTCTGAAAGTCATTCACGACCTGCTCAAACAGGGCAAGGTTCAGGCTGAACGTGTCGTAGTTCAGCTTGGCGCCAAGTTCGAAAACCTCAGCTTCCTCAGGAGTGGCGAGCCGGCTGCCGGTGCGAAGGTTCGGGATGGCAAGACCGGCATCTCGGATCGGAGAGGCTGGGGGATCGGTGACCGGTGAGCCTGAAATGAAGATGTCTGCCGATGGACGGGAGTCCCTGGAGAGATTGAATGCAGAGGCTTTGAAGCCCGTGGCGTATGACGCGTAGATGTTGATGTTGTCGTTGACTTCATAGGCAAACCGAACGGCATAGGTTAGCTCTTCATCGTCGGACTCGCCGTCTTCCACCACGTTTGGGATAGCAAGCGTTTGCGGAAGAACTTGGAGACCTGAGAACGCCAGCAATGTGTTCACAGTCGGATCTTGCGCGCCAGCTTGAACCGCCGCGAATGTGGTCGGGTCGGCAATGCGAAAAGCTTCAACGGCTGCAGGGTCAGCGGGATTGATGCCGAGGCCTGCAAGCGTAAGATTGAAGCCGAGCTCCACTAGGTCGACCTGAGACAGGGCGTCAGTGTTTATTTGGGAGACTTCGACGCTCTTTTCGTCATGGATATAGCCAAGACCCAGCGTTGCGGTGAGCCTGTCCGTAACATGCCAATCTGCAGTCCCGAAGAGAGACCAGGCCGTGTTGTCCTGATTTCGGGTTTCGGTCACACCCGTCCCATCGGCACGGAAGGAACCTGCCGGGACACCAAGCAGGGCCTCAAATCCCGTGATCGCATTTCCTGTGGCGCCATCAAAGAACGCGCGTGCATCGCTCCCAAAGACAAGGCCGCCAGGAAACTCGATGGTCTCATCAAAGTAATAGGCACCGACCAGCCAATCGACGACGGCATCATCTGAGTTGGAAGCCAGGCGGATTTCCTGGGTGAAGGTTTCCGATTCGCCGTCATTGAAGCTGTTGAGGAGATCGGCAGAGGACTGATCGATATCAAAGAAGGTTGAGTTCTCTCCGGAGCGGAACGCCGTGATCGATGTCAGGTCCGCAAAGCTGAATTGCTTCTCGACGTGACCCGAAAGCCCCCAATTGGTGAGCTCATTGGTTGGATCGAAGTTGGCGAAATACTCGTAGGAAAATGGATCCTCAAGGACGATATCGCCAAGGGCATCGACCAACAGGGTTGTTGTAGCGCCCGCCGTCACATTGGCCTGGTAGCAGCAAATCTCATCTATCTCATCATAATCGGCGATCAAACGAACGCTGAAGTCCTCAGCGGGCTGATAAAGAAGTTGGCCTTGCAGGGCCCATCGGTTGCGATCGTTTACGTAGCTGCCGGTAAACAGATTCTCGGCGTAACCGTCTGCGGTGTTGTAACTGGCGGCTAGGCGGAAGGCGAGTTGATCGCTGATCGGACCTGTGACGTCACCAACAAGGCGCAGATTGTTATTGTTACCATAGGTAATTGACGCTGACCCACCGGTCTCAAACTCGGGTTCGCGCGTGATGAACGATACGACGCCGACCGAGGCGTTCTTGCCGAAGAGGGTGGATTGCGGGCCTCGTAGCACCTCAACGCGTTCGACGTTCAAGAGGTCCGCCAGGGCGGCAGATGGGCGTGAACGATACACCCCGTCTATGAACACACCGACGGATGGTTCGATACCCGCATTGTTCGACGCACTGCCGAACCCACGGATCGAGAAGGATGTAGCAATCGTGGATGTCCCTTGTCCGACGCTCAGGGACGGGACCACCGATTGAAGATCGATGATGTCGCGGATTTCCGCTTTTTCGAGGGTTTCCGCGCTCACGACCGAAACGGCTACGGGGGTATCCTGAAGCGTTTGCTCCCTTTTGGTGGCGCTGACGAAAACCGTCCCAAGTGTTCTTCCTTCTTCAGCTTCACTGTTCTGAGCCAGGGCTGGCGTCGAAAACGATGTCAAAATCGTCAAACCAACGCTGGCTTTCAGAACGGTAGACAGAGTCGTGCGCTGCGTTTTGGACATTACAGTTTTCCTCCCGAAGGTCTATTGGACCAAGATTGCTTATTGCAATTTATTTCCAATACGAGTATCACAAAGCTAGAATTACGCAACCTGTTAAGATTCTTCTTGATATTAGTTGCAATAAAAGCCTGGATAGGGCCATCAGCTGGCGTCGAACCCAAAGAGCGCTATTGCAGGCTGCGGGAGGACAAGATGAACGTGTTACGGATTGGGGCACTCGCCCTTGCATCAACTCTGGTTGCATGCGGTAGCGAGCCGAAGGCATTGCCGGAAGGCGCCGTCGTGAAGGGTGTTAACTTCGTCGGTATCGCCGTTGCCGACCTCGACGCAGCAACGGAGTTCTACCAGGCTGGCACAGACCTCGAAATTGTCGACGAAGCCTCCGTGACCGGCAGCTCCGCATTGGACACACTGGCGCGTCGAACAGGTGTAGCGGTTGAGACCCGCATGCTCCGTACGGTCAACGCCCAAATCAATCTGATGTCATTTGCCGAGCCGACAGAAGATTGGGAGGCTGTTCCCGTCCAAGGGCCCGGCATCATGCATGTCTGCTTCCAAGTCGACCAGAACACTCAGTCCTACCAGAAGTTCCTGGCTGCCGGCGGCGAGTTTCTCGGTGAGGAAGAGCTCGTCCAGCTCAACCCGCGCAACCCCGTCTACTATGGCTACTTTGAGGACTTGGATGGCAGTATCATCGAAATCGAGCATGTGGACATAGAGGCATTGAACCTCGACTCTCCGCCACCTCACCAATACCGCATGCGCCATTTCGCGTTCACCACGCCCGACGTTGATCGGCTCGCTGCGTTCTATTCTGTGCTTCTGGAACAACCCGATCCCCGGCGGGTCGGCGGCCGTAACGGCTTTGCAAGTGAACGCGTCGACGCGATCACGGGTCTCAAAGGTTCAACCATCCGAATGGCCTGGTTCCAGGTGCGCAACCTCGAGCTGGAAATCACATCCCTCGTCAGCCATCCGACGACGCTACCAGAACCCAAACGCCCGGTAGATGCGCCTGGCCTAAACATGGTCGTGTTCGATGTGGACGACCTGGACGCGGCGGTTGAGCTTTTCCAAACGGCCGGCGGCACGATCGAAACTGACGTTGAAGATTTCCACGGTGCTCCAACGGTGTTCGGCCGCGACCCCGACGGCAACATCATCGGCCTACAAGCCGCTGCAACCGACGCTGTTGTTTCTTCCAGAAACTTCTCAGGCAATGGAACCGAGTAGAATGATGTTTGATCTGACCGGCCACGTTTCCATCGTCACGGGGGGTAATGGAGGTCTTGGCCTCGCTTACGGGCGCGGCCTCGTGAAGAGCGGTGCCAAAGTGGCGGTCTGGGGACGTAACCCGGATAAGAATGCCGCTGCCATTGAAGAGCTGCGGGACATGGGCGGGGATGTGGACGCTTTTGCGTGCGACGTAACGAATGAGGCGGAAATCGCGGGAGCATTTGAAGCCACAATTGCAAGGTTCGGAACAGTTGATTCCTGTTTTGCCAATGCCGGCGGCGGCGGGTTCCGTGGGCTGTCCCATCAGACAAGCCGCGAAGACTGGCTTGCCACGGTTGATCTCAATCTGATGAGTGTGGTGCACACTTGGGCGCCCGTGACGGAACACATGTTAGCGCGCGGTCAGGGCGGACGACTGATCGCTACATCATCGGTTGCAGCATTGATGGGCACCGCCACGGCCGCTGGTTATTCGACGACAAAGGCGGCTGTACGCGGGCTGGTTCAGTCGCTGGCGTTGGAGTTGGGTCAGGCTGGCATTCGGGTGAACGCAATCCTTCCGGCCTTCATTGAAACCGAGATGTCGTCCCAGGTCACAGCGTTTCGGGAGTCGGCCAAGCGACGTTCGGCAATCGGCCGAATTGGCGAGCTTGAAGATATGGAAGGCGTCGCAGTCTTCCTGGCCTCCAAGCAAAGTGATTTCCTGACAGGGCAGAGCATCATCATGGATGGCGGGCACACCATCCATCCGCTGTAGATAAAGCGCGCAAAGACGCGCCGGGAGGAGAGAATGCTGGTACGGATCGCCCATTGGGTGTTCGTCGTCTTTTTGGGACTGATCGGGCTGTATCTCACCCTGGCCGGCGGGGGACTGATCTATCTCGGTGGTAGCTGGTACTATTTGATCGCGGGCATTGCGACCCTCGTGGTGGTGGTCTCTATGGTCCGTCGCCAAGCCTTCGCGCCTCAAGTCTATGCTGGCATTGTCATCATCACAGTCCTTTGGAGTGTTTACGAGTCCGGGCTCGATTTCATGGCACTCTTACCAAGGCTCGCAGCCTGGTTGGTGGTCGGCCTTTGGTTCTTCACCCCTTGGTATCGCGCAACGCTCGCCAAGCGCTATGGCCAATCAGGCCCTCCAAAGTTCCGTGCCTTGCTGGGTGGAGCAAGCCTTGCCGGCGCTGCGCTTCTGACGATTGGGGCGCTGCAAGGCTATGAACACCGCGGCACGGGCACGGTTCACACCGATGCGCTAGCCAACTCCGACGTTACTGATTGGCGCCAGTATGGCGGAACCGATGGCGGTTCCCGATTTGCGGCGATTGACGAGATCAATCTCGAAACAGTCTCTGGCTTGGAAGAGGTCTGGCGATTCCGGACCGGCGTGGAAGACGATTTCAAGATGACCCCACTCCAGGTCGACGGTCGTCTTTTCATCTGCGCGGCACGCAACGTGGTCATCGCCATAGACGACAGCACCGGCGAGGAAATCTGGCGCTTTGATCCTGAGGCGGAGCCTGCCGCTACTCACCAGTATGCTCGCACCTGCCGGGGGCTCAGCTATCTAGAAGCACCAGAAGATTATGAAGGCCGTTGTTCTACCCGCATTGCCATGTCGACAATTGATGCGCGCCTGATGGCGATCAATGCCGAGACTGGCGCGCTGTGTGGCGATTTCGGCGACGGTGGTGCGGTGGATCTCCGCCGCGGCATGGGTCCTCATGCGCCGGTCGATTACTACCATACCTCACCGCCTTTAGTGGCGGGCGATGTTCTGGTCGTCGGCGGGCTCGTCAACGACAATCAGATGCTCGGCCTGCCATCCGGCGTGATCCGTGCCTTTGATGCGATCACAGGCGAGTTTGCCTGGGCATGGGACATGGGCGACCCGGATGACCGGGCCGAAGCAACCGACGACGATCCCTACACGCGGGGCACACCCAATGTCTGGTCCGTGATGAGCTATGACCCAGAGATCGACCTCATCTATGCCCCGACAGGGAATGCGGGACCTGACTATTTCGGCGGTGTGCGGCGGCCGTTTGATGACCAGTATTCATCAGCGGTGATCGCTCTGGATGCCGGTACAGGCGATGAGCGATGGACCTTCCAGACCGTTTACCATGACATTTGGGACTATGACGTTCCTGCCCAGCCTGTTCTGGTGGACGTGGAAAAGGGTGGCGAGCGGATCCCATCTATCGTCATCTCCACAAAACAGGGCGAGTTGTTCCTGCTGGACCGCCGCGACGGCACGCCGGTTCACCCAGTGGAGGAGCGGCCCGTCCCGCAGGGCCCGCCGGAGGGCGAACATCTTTCACCCACTCAACCATTCTCCTCCCTGCCGAATTTTCATCCTTACATGCACGAGAAAGACATGTGGGGGCTCACGCCGCTCGATCAGCTCCTTTGCCGGATTGAATATCGGACCATGCGATATGAAGGGCTGTATACGCCGCCCATGCCGGGCCTTGGTACGCTGATCACACCCAACAATTTTGGCGGATTCAATTGGGGTAGCGTGTCAGTGGATGCCGACAACGGCCTGCTGGTCGCTGCGCCGATGATGCTCGCCAACCGGATCATGCTGGTTACACCCGAGCAAGTGGCTGAGGCTGGGCCACAGGCGGCGCTCTTGCTCGGCGATCACCCCGCCGTCCGGACGGACCCTGATGCGCCCATCGAAGACCCGGGCCCTCCGGACCAGAACGATCCCTTCGACTATCGGCAGATCAAATACTACGGGCTGACTTTGCCCCTTATGTCGCGCTTCATGTATCCGCCCTTTGGCAACACGCAGGTGCCATGCTTCGAGCCGCCGTTCGGCCAGATCGCCGTGATCGATCTGAACACGGGCGAACTCATGTGGAAGCGGTCAGCCGGCAGCATGAAGCAGTCTGGACCTTTTGCGTGGCGGATGGGTCTGCCGTTCCAGGTGGGAACGCCCATCCGTGCCGGCACGATGACCACGCGCGGCGGGCTCACCTTCCTATCTTCCACCATGGACAGCACAGTGCGGGCTTACAATGTCCGTACTGGCAAAGTGGAATGGTCAGCTGACCTGCCCGGCAACGGACAGTCCACGCCCATGAGTTACGTGTCGCCAACAGATGGGCGCCAATACATGATTGTGACCGTGCCAAATCCCTCTTGGCGCTATCCGCGCGATCCTGCGAACGGGACCTACACAGACTCTCGCAGCGCCAAAGATGGCCTCGGCGGCTATGTCATCGCCTACGCCTTGGCAGAGGACGAGTAGATGCGGCTGACCAGGCTTCGTATTGCCGCTCTTGTCTTGCTGAGTGTCGTCGCCGCAACCGCGCTCGGCATTATGGTTTGGTCGAACGCTTCCATTATCGTTGATGAAACCCAGCCCGACCCGGCCGTTCTCCTCGCCAATGAGATTGGGAGCGGCGACATCGCATACACCGAAGGCTATGTCGGTACGGTTGGCCAGCGCATCCACTATGTGACAGCGGGCGAGGGTGAGCCCATCATTTTTGTGCACGGGTTCCCTTCCTATTGGTTCACCATGTTCGGCCTCATGGAGGAGTTCAAATTGGACTACCAGGTCATCGCGATTGACGGGCTGGGTACTGGCCGTTCAGACGCCCCGGGCGATGTTGAGGCCTACGGCATTGAAACGCTCATAAGCGCCATCGACCGGGTGGTGACCGAACTTGATCTTGGCGACGTGCATCTGGTCGGTCATGATTGGGGCGTTGCGCTGACCACCGGCTACGCCCAGGCGAACCCTGACAAAGTGAAGAGCCTGACGGCGATGAGCGCGCTTCCTCATAACATCGTTCTGTCGCGTATCGAAAATGATCCGTCGCACCAGGAGTTATTCTCCTACACAGATGAATTTGCTCGAGCCAATCCTGCCTTGATCAGGGTCCTTGGGATCAAGGACCAGCTGTTTGATTCCATCTACCAACCGTTTCTGGACGACGGCCTGATCACTGAAGCCCAGGCCGAACGCTTTCGCCAAGACATCGGCAATCCGAGGCGGCTAAATCGGTTCATTCATTGGTATCGTGCGAATTTCCCAGATACAGCCGAGATCACAGACGATGACTTTTGGCCGTCGCGGTCAACGCCTCTCACAGTCCCCGCAGTGTTAATTTACGGCGATGAAGATCCCGTTGTGACGGATCGTCTGGTCGAAGATTTCCTAGCATCAGCCGATGACCTTGAGGTCGTTGTCCTGGCGGGCGTGGGGCACCGCCCACACTTCGAGCAAAAGGATGACGTGGTTGAGATGATCCGTGATCTGATCGCCGACGCCAACTGAAATTTTTCGCCTCCGACAGCACCAAACTGCCGATAAATCGCGTCGATGCTCTAGTAATTTGAAGTTCAGCCATGACGTCTTTGATACCCAAAGAAGTCATTTGTGTTCACGGTCTGGGAGTCTGGTGTCGGCTATAGTGTGCCGTTCGAGTCATTGGGCGCGGTTGGCTCGAATGGGCGCGATTGTTTTGAAGAAGTCGGCTCTTGGTCGTTTGGCGATGTGATTTGAGATCGGGGCGGTTGCTGCGAGGAGGAACTCGTCTTTTGCGCCATTTGGTCTGCGAAGGCGCAGGCGGTCGAGCTTGAGAATGCGTTTGAAGTGGGCGAACAGCATTTCCACCTTCTTCCTTTCTCGTTGCGAGACGAGATATGCATCCGATGCCGTGATCTTGCGCGCAACCTCACGCGCCTCTTCATGCACAGAGCGTGGCACCTTCCGGTGTGGCAGGTTGGGGCAGCATTTCGGTTTCAAAGGGCAAGCGTCGCAATCTGGTTTCCGGGCGCGGTATTTGTGCAACCCGTCCTTGGGCGGCTTGGCTTTGGCCAGACGTCCAGCGACGCGATAGCGCTTCAGATCCTTGCCTGCCGGACAGATGTATCGATCATTATCTGGATCATATTTGAAGGCGCTTCGCGGAAGGGTGCCGTCCTTGCGCGCCGATTTATCGAACACCGGGATATGCGGCTCAATCTCACGTTCATTGACCAGCCAGTTCAGCATCGTGGCTGTGCCATAGGCGGTATCGCCAGATAATCGCCGAGGCTTGATGTCATCGCGCGCTTTGACCCGGTCGAGCATCACGCGGGTGGAGTGAACCTCTGCGGTGCGGATAGCGGCCGTGCCCTCGACATCCATGATCACCGCGTTCTCGCAGTCGATTAGATAATTGACCGCATAAGAGTATCGGGCCGATCCATCATTGCGCGTTCGGGTCCAGCGCGCCGCCGGGTCGACCGGCGAGATGTACTTTGGGACCTTATCAGTCGCACCTCCAAAGGCCGCTTCATCTAAGGTCTGAATATACTCGCGCACAGCCCGGCGATGCATCACTTCGCGGGGCAACCCTTCCTGGCCTGGGCCGCCCTGTTGGCGGTTGGCATCGGCCTGAATAATGCTGGCATCCACGGCAAACGCCTCGCCGCCCACTGCGCCCTCACTTATACAGCGTGCGAGCACCGTCTCGAACACTTTGCGGAAGAGATCGCTCTCGCGGAAACGGCCATGGCGGTTCTTTGAAAAAGTGGAGTGATCTAGCACCGGGTCCGTCAGGCTGAGCTTACAAAACCAGCGGTAAGCGAGGTTCAAGTTCACCTCTTCGCACAGCCGACGCTCAGACCGGATGCCAAAACAATACCCCGCAATCAGCATCCGGATCATCAGTTCAGGATCATCAGTTCAGGATCAATTGATGGTCGGCCCATGTTGGAGTAAAATAGCTTTAGCTGCGCTCGGATATCTTCCAAGTCGACGAAACGATCAATCACACGAGGCAAATGATCTTCCGGCACGTGCCGCTCGATCGCAAACTCGTAAAACAGGCCCTCCCGCATCACCTGCTCGTCGCCCATCATGCCTAATCTCCAAGATCATTGATCCTAAAATTAATGAATCAGAATTCGGGGGAAATCAGGAGGACTTTTTCAACAGTATCGGTCAGTGACTGACGAGATTGTCATTGGCAGATTTTGGAGAACGCTAATTGAAAACGATCATCGTTTGATCTTGTCCTTCCTGCTTCCTCGAGACACTATCAGGAGTCTAGAGGCTGACACTTGCAAAGGAGTTCCACGTGGCACGTATCAAGGTGAACGGTGAGGTCCGAGACGTCGAGGTAGATGAAACAACACCGCTGCTTTGGGTGTTGAGAGAACAGTTGGGTCTGACCGGGACCAAATATGGGTGCGGAATTGCCCAGTGTGGTTCCTGCACCATTCATGTAGATGGCGCGCCAATTCGCGCCTGTGTCTATCCCGTTGGTGCCGTCACTGCGGATCAGGACATCACAACCATCGAAGGCTTGTCGGATGATGCCAGCCACCCGGTTCAGCGAGCCTGGGCCGAACTCGACATTCCTCAGTGCGGTTACTGTCAGCCCGGGATGATCATGGCGGCCGCTGCGCTACTGAACGACACGCCTAATCCCACCGATGAAGACATCGATGCCCGGATCACGAATATCTGCCGCTGCGGGACGCTGGCACGTGTCCGCAAAGGCATCCATCTGGCAGCAGACAAAGGCTGAGGGGGACCCATCATGGCCGATACACTTCGCTTATCCCGCCGCTCCTTTATTGTCGGAACCGGCGCTACAGGTCTCACCATTGGTATTCTCAGCGGTTGTTCCAGCAACGATCAACCAGATTCGGACGTGTCAGATCTGCCGCCGCCACCTGAGGTGAATGCCTGGGTCCATGTGGGCAATGATGACATCGTCACCGTCCGGATCGCGCGTTCGGAGATGGGCCAGGGCACGCTCACCGGGCTGGCCCAACTCGTGGCCGAAGAGCTCGATTGCGATTGGGACAAGGTGGTGACCGAATATCCGACGCCGAGTCAGAATCTGGCGCGGGAACGGGTCTGGGGCAGTTTCTCAACCGGAGGCAGTCAGGGCATCCGCGGTTCCCACGAATATGTGCGCGAAGGTGGCGCGGCAGCCAAGGCGATGCTCCTGGAAGCTGCGGCCCAGGAATGGGGCGTTCCGGTTTCGGAATGCAGCGCAGCCAAAAGCGTCATCACGCACGGCCCAACAGGCAACACGCTCACTTACGGCCAAGTGGCAAATGCGGCTGCCGCACTTCCACCGCCCTTGGAAGTGACCGTCAAGGATCCCTCGGAATGGACGCTTATCGGCCAGCCGGTGAAACGCCTAGACACCGCTGATAAACTCACCGGAAAACAGGTCTATGGCGCCGACCTTCAGATGGACGGCATGCTCAACGCCTCGATCAAGGCTGCGCCGATGCGCGGCGGATCG
Organism: Pseudomonadota bacterium; assembly: GCA_039815055.1. GTDB lineage: Bacteria > Pseudomonadota > Alphaproteobacteria > Caulobacterales > Hyphomonadaceae > UBA5336. The sequence continues at coordinate 12,274 of JBCCAA010000056.1, forward strand.
ATCGTCAGTTATGACGCTGCTGCGGTTGAAAGCATGCCAGGCGTGCGTCAAGTCCTGCAGGTGGGCAACAATGCGGTGGCCGTGGTGGCCGACACCTGGTGGCAGGCCAACACCGCACTGGACGCCCTTCCGATCGAATGGAGCCCCGGTGCCGGATCGGATCATTCCAGCGGGGCCTTTGAAGCTGAGCTCGATGAAGGTCTGACATCAACCGATGGTGTTTTCGTCGGCAACGCCAATGGGGATATTGAAAGCGCCTTCGCCGATGCAAGCCAGGTGATCGAAGCCACTTACAACATGCCGCACCAGAACCATGCCTGCATGGAACCGATGAATGCGACCGCGCTTTGGACGGAAGAAAAATGCGAGGTCTGGTGCCCGACGCAAAACGGCGAGTCCGCATTAGCGGCAGCAGCAGAGGCTGCAGGACTTCCGATCGAGCAGTGTGATGTCTACAAGATCCACCTCGGCGGCGGTTTTGGTCGTAGGGGCATGAATGACTATGTCAGCCAGGTCGTGTCGATTGCGCGTCAGATACCCGGGACACCGGTGAAACTGCTCTGGACGCGCGAAGAGAGCATGCGCCATGGCTTCTATCACCCTATCACCAAAGGCCGGATGCGGGGTGCGCTCGATGCGGACGGAAATCTCACGGGCTTGCACATCCGGATTTCAGGCCAGTCTATCCTCGCAGCTTTGATGTCCCAGGCCTTGGTGGATGGGGCGGACATCTTCGCCTTCCAGGGTCTGTTGCCAAGCGGCCTCGATGCACGCGTTGAGGACCAGACGCTGCCCTACGATTTCAAAAACCTACTGGTCGACCATGCGATGCGCAACCCGCCGGTTCAGCCGGGTTTCTGGCGCGGGGTGAACGCAAACCAGAATGCGATCTATCTGGAGTGTTTCCTCGATGAGATGGCCGTGGCGGCGGGCCGCGATCCTCTAGAATTCAGACTCGCGCACCTGCAAAACTCACCGAAGATGGCTGCCGTGCTGAATGCGGTCGCTGAACGATCTGGCTGGGGATCGGATGATGGCAAAGCGCGCGGGTTGAGCTGTTTCTACTCGTTTGGCGCGTTCACAGCGGCCTGCGCCGAAGTCTCAGTCTCTGAGGACGGGCGTCTCAGCATGGACCGGATCGTGGCTGCCACGGACCCCGGCTACGCCGTGAACCCGCAACAGGTCGAAGCGCAGGTGGAAGGCTCCTTTGTCTACGGATTGTCAGCCATGCTCTACGGCGAGATCACCTTCGAGGATGGTGAGGTCCAGCAGGACAATTTCCACACGTTCCGTTCAATGACTGTGGCGGACATGCCAAAGGTCGAGACCATCGTCATGCCGTCTGGCGGCTTCTGGGGCGGTGTTGGTGAACCCACCATCGCTGTAGCTGCTCCGGCGGTTTTGAACGCGATCTATGCAGCCACCGGCAACCGTGTCCGAAATCTCCCACTTGGTGATCAAAATCTGAGAGATTCGTGACCTTTAAAAGGCTGACGCAGATCGGGATGATCTCTGCTGGTGCGCTGGCTTCGGCTTGCGGCGTGGCCGATGAGCCCGCGGCGCGGTCAGGCACCGATACGGCGCAAGCCCTAAGCGTGACGGCAAGTCTTGCCGCATCGTGCAGCGGATGCCACGCCGCTGGCGATGCTATTGTCAGCCTGGATGGCCTTGGCGCAGATGCCTTCGCCGCCTCGCTCACCCGTTACAGGACTGAAGGCGGCAGCACGGTGATGCATCGTCTGGTGCGCGGCTATAGCGATGAACAAGTCCAAGCCATCGCAGAATATCTGGCGGAAAGTGAGGCGTCGTGAACAGCGCCGTCTCACGCCGACTGGTCCTTGGCGGCCTCGCCACCAGCGCGTTGATCTCACCGGCAGCTTTTGCGCAAACCCGCGCGCGAATCGTCGTCGTAGGTGGTGGGTTCGGCGGGGCCACCGGGGCGCGCACCGCAAAGACGCTGATGCCCAGCGCTGAGGTCACTTTGATCGAACCGAGCGAGGCCTATACCTCCTGTCCTTTCAGCAATCTGGTTGTATCGGGAGTCCGGAGGCTGGAGGACCAGAGCTTTTCATTGTCATCGCTTGGCTCTGCTGGCGTGCGCCATGTCCGCGCCCGCGCTGAGGATATCAATGCACAGGCGCAAACCGTCACGCTCGATACAGGCGATACGCTGGCGTATGACCGGTTGATCTTGTCGCCGGGCATAGATCTGCGCTGGGGCGCCCTAAGCGGCTACGATCTCGAAGCGGAGGACCAGATGCCTCACGCCTGGAAAGCTGGCCCGCAAACAGATCTGCTTCGCCGGCAGCTTGAAGCCATGGAGGACGGCGGCACCATGGTGATGTCGGTGCCGGCTGCGCCCTACAGGTGCCCACCAGGCCCTTATGAACGCGCGAGCCTGATCGCCAACTATCTCAAGCGACAAAAGCCGCGGTCGAAGCTGATCGTGCTGGACGCCAAGGATGATTTTTCAAAGAAGCCGCTTTTTCTGGAGGCTTGGGCGAAGCACTACCCCGACCATCTGGAATGGCGCGGTGCCATAGACGACGGACGCGTGATCCGTGTCGATGCCGGTGCGATGGAGTTGGAGACAGATTTTGACCGTCTCAACGCCGATGTAGCAAACATCATCCCGCCCCAAAAGGCCGCCGAGATTACTGATCGCGCCGGAGTCGCTGACCAAACCGGGTGGTGCCCGATTGATGCCGTAACCTTCGAGTCGACATTGCAACCGGCGATCCATGTCATTGGTGACGCAGCAATCGCAGCGCCAATGCCAAAATCTGCGTTCTCAGCGAATTTGCAGGCCAAGGTTTGTGCGATCCAAATTGCGCGTGTGTTGAGCGGCCTCGCGCCGGAGCCAACACGATTGGTCAACACCTGCTACTCCTACACGACGCCGGACCAGGCCATTTCAATTGTCGGCGCCTATTCCAATGAGGGCGGCGCGTTTCGCTCACTTGCAGGCGCAGGCGGCGTTAGCCCATCAGACGCTGACGTGAGTGTCCGGGAGGCTGAGGCGCGCCAGGCCGTTGATTGGTTCGCCGCCATCACGAGGGAATCATTTGGATGAGAATATTTTGGGCAGGGTGTTTTCTGCTCTTCGCTTTGGCCGCGGCCTGCCAAGAGCAATCCCAACCACTCATTGCCGCCTCCATAATCGAAGGAGATGGGATCGAACGTGCGCTCTCGCCAATCCAAGGTGATCCAATGCGTGGAGATGCGCTGTTTGTGAGCCGGGATGGTGGCCATTGTGTACTCTGCCATGTGCTGGACACCATAGACGCGCCGTTCCAGGGTAACCTCGGCCCAGACTTGTCGGGCGTAGGTGACCGTCTGACGCCGGCACAGCTTCGCTTGAGAATTGCTCAACCCTCTGTGGTCTGGCCGGACACGATAATGCCATCATATTATAGGCGTGATGGATTGAATCAGGTAGCGCCCGCCTATCGTGGAGAGCCGATCCTAACGGCTGGTGAGGTTGAGGATTTAGTTGCTTTCCTGGCGGCGCAACGAATTGAGGTTGGTGATGAGAACGGATGAGAGGCAGGCGCTGTCCATCTCACGTAGATCGCTGATAACCGGCGTGGCGGGCCTTGGCACACTGGCGCTGATCCGATCACCCGCAGCTGCCGCGCCGGAGGATGTCATCGCTGCCCAACGCGCCCTTTTTGGTGACCGTGAGATACAGACCGGCCGGGTCATGGTGACGATGCCGCCAATAGCCGAGAATGGGTTTTCCGTGCCGTTTGAGGTGGAAGTGGACAGTCCCATGACCGAGGACGACCATGTGGTCCAAATTGCGGTCTTCTCACCGCGAAACCCTCTGCCGGACATGGCCCGCTTCCACCTCGGCCCGCGCGCCGGACGGGCAAGGGTCGCCACGCGAATCCGAATGAGCGGCACCCAGGCAATCACAGCGGTGGCTGAAATGAGCGATGGGAGCCTGTGGTCGGGATCAGCCGAGACGGTGGTTACGCTCGCCGCCTGCATCATTCTTTAGGGGACAGAAGTTGACTGGTATTCGCATTTCCGTCCCTGACACCGCCGAAACCGGCGAGGTGATCGAAATCCGCGTCTTGATCCAGCATCCGATGGAAAGCGGTTTCCGGCGCGACAATCGCGGCGGCCTGATCCCACGCGATATCCTTACCCGGTTCGAATGCACCTATTCCGGGAAAGCCGTGTTCGTCGCGGATTTCCACCCCGCCATCGCCGCCAACCCCCTTTTGAGTTTCAATACGGTAGCGGCGGAATCCGGCACGCTGAACTTTCGATGGATTGACCAGAATGGGGCAGTCTGGGAGGATTCAGCCGAAATCATCGTCACATGATAAAACGGGCCGTTTTGCTGGTCGCCGCACTGGCATTGGCGGGGTGCGATGGTGGGGCGAACGATGAAGAAGCACTCGACCGGTCAGCCGCCCCGTCGCCGCTCAGATCTGGTCTGTCTTTTCTCACAGAGGATACCCAGGCGCTTCAGGCCGACGCCTTTGCCAATCCAGGGCATCTGTGGGTCGATCGGGGACGGAACCTGTTTGCATCCGCCAAGGACTCCAGCCCGGCTTGCAGCCTATGCCACGGCGACGATGGCGCCCAGTTAGTCGGTGCGTCCGCCAGCTATCCAGCCTGGGATGAGTCGTCTGGCGAGCTTTTGAACCTCGAAGGCCGCATCAACGCTTGCCGCCAGCGCCATCAGAGCCAACCGCCGCTGGATTATGAAAGCGAAGACCTACTGGCACTCTCGGCTTTTGTCGGTCACCTTTCCCAAGGCACTGAGATCTCCGTGGAGGTCGCGGCGGAAACGCAAAATGCATATGATTTGGGCGAAGACTACTTCTTCACGCGGCGCGGCCAATTCAATCTCTCTTGCGCCCAATGCCACAATGACAACTGGGGCCAGCAGCTGCGCGGCGACACGATCAGCCAGGGCCATGGCAGTGGGTTTCCTGCCTATCGCCTAGAGTGGCAGACCTTGGGCTCCTTACATCGCCGCTTTCAGGACTGTGACCAGGGCGTGAGGGCCGAACCGATGGAAATGGGCTCCGACATCTACATCGCGCTAGAACACTATCTTGCCGCGCGTGCTTCAGGGCTGGAGGTCGAAACACCCAGTGTTCGCCGTTGAACACAGGCCGGTGACGCGATTGCCTCTGTGGACCGGATGGTCTGCTTCGCCGCTGAAAGAAGCCGTTGCGCTTAATGATGTGACTAGCCGTTAAGGGCCAAAAGTCGCCGCTGACCAGAACAAGGTGAGACGTCTAATTTTGACCCTGAGTAGATGCGCTAATGGCTGGTTCGGGCGATTTTTACACTTCCGAACTGACGCGCAAAAACAAGGATATACGCGAACGGTTCCGGATGCCCCCGCCAGTTACCCCGCCACCAAGGCAGGATTTGGGGTTTTCGCGCGCGCTTCGAACCGCAGGCTCTGCAATTTGACGAGCATGCCAACCGACTTTTCAAACTGGCGGGTCAAGCGCTCATCAAGGGCCAACAGCTTTTCCATTCGAAACGGATCGAGGCTCTCCCCCCACGTCTGTAGGCGAACAGCGGGCCCACCCTCGGCTGACGCCAGATGTGATTAAAAATAGGGAAGGACGCGGGCATGCAGAAAACTCACGAGACCTTCCGCGTCCTGGCTGAAGCGACTCTCGTCGCCCGACTCCTCGAGAAACCACTCCCGGGTGTCATCTAGCAGGCTGGCCAAAGCACGTTCGAACGCATCTTTCCGGCCTTCCTCCAGAACAGCCTCGGCAGATTGGGCCGCTTCGACCAGGTCGCTCCAAACCTTCCGACTTGCTGA
>JBCCAA010000127.1:0-3932 GCA_039815055.1 Pseudomonadota bacterium
CTCGGCTAAGGGATCTGGTCGGTGAAACCGGGCTTGAGCGTATCCGGGCGGGCGAAAGCTATCCGGGCATCCGCACCGCGATTGCCGAAGACGGGCGATGGCTCTACTTTGTTCACGAGACAGTTCAGGAAACAGAGGCAAGCGAATAATGGCAACAAAGATTGGCGCGGCAGCGGGCTTGGCGAAACTCTCCGGATGGACCGCTTTAGACGGGACGCGCGATGCGATCCAGAAAACCTATAAATTCGCAGACTTCAAAACTGCCTTTGGGTTCATGTCTTCGAGTGCGCTTAAAGCCGAGCAGATGGACCACCATCCGGAATGGTTCAATGTCTACAATCGTGTCGAAATCACTCTGACAACGCATGATGCCGATGGCGTCACCGAGCTTGATGTCGAACTTGCCAGCTTTATGGACGCGCTGGCTGCGAAGCTCGCCTAATCACGAGCAGTATTGCGCGCCGAGGATCGGTCCGAGCCGGTTGCCGCGCTTCTCCTGAATAATGACTGCGCAGGTCTGGCCCGCTTGCGGGGGCGGGATATCCAAAGACAGACCCGTTCCAGAATACGATCCGACATGCGCCATGTCCAAAACCACATTGCGACTGAACAAGCGCACGCCGCGATTTTCGCCTCTTGGCACCGAGGTCGATTGTTCGGGCAACAAGGTCACCTGATAGATCTCTGCAGGTCGGGCGAGCGGTGCGCTCAGCGCGCCGATTTTGACCTGTAAGGCATCGTTGTGAGCGGTGATGTCGATCTCAGTTGTCGCATGCCGGGCCGGGGTGAGGATCGCTTCGACGTCTGCGCGGCGACTGCCGACACTTTCAGAGCTGCCATTGATGACCGCTTGCGGGGTGTAGACGCTGCCGGTCCGGCGCAGAGCGCGATTGTACTGTCGTTGGCGCGCGGTATACGCCGGGCTGGAATACGGGTCTTTCCAAGCGCCTGCGCGGCCGTGAATCAAAGTGTCCCAATAGTCGACATGCCATTCGAGAATGATCAGATCGTCACGCTCTGCGAGCTCGGCAAACAGCTTTTCTGCGGGCGGGCAGGAGGAGCAGCTTTGTGACGTGAACAGTTCGGCGACGATCGGGCTCGCGACAGACGCACGCGCCGCGGGCAGATCTTGCAGAGTCTGCGCCCCGCCGCGCAGGGACAGCACCATCAAAACGCTGAGAATGACAGTGAGCGCCAAAAGAGAGATCCGCATAAAAGCCTCCAAATTCCTTGCGGCCTATGTCGCGAAAGTTTGATGACGTCTCAAATCGCGATTTCTCAACTCAGCGTGAGCATGCGCCCCCGCGGCAGGGCTTGCGCCGAGTTTGGCGGCGGCGTTAGACCAAGCCCAGAGACAAGACAAAGGAGGGCCGTTATGGGTCGCGTATCAGACAAAAAGGCATTCATCACAGGCGGCGCTCAGGGCTTGGGCGAGGCCACCGCGTGGATGCTGGCGCGCGAAGGCGCCAAAGTCACGGTGACGGACGTGAACGGCGAAGGCGCGGACGCGGTCGCTGCGGCGATCAATGCCGAGCTTGGCGAAGGTACCGCATTTGCCTGGCAGCATGATGTAACGGACGCGGAGCGCTGGAAAGCCGTCGTTCAGGAAGCGCACGATGCCATGGGCGGGCTCAACATCCTGATCAATAATGCCGGGATCGGCTCGCTGGGCAGCGTCGAAGATGAAGACTACGGCATGTTCCAGAAGGTCATGCAGGTCGACGTGGATTCTATTTTTCTCGGCTGCAAATATGCCATCCCCTTGATGCGCGACCATGGTCTCGGTTCGATCGTGAACATCAGTTCGATTGCCGGTATCATCGCCAGCGGGAACTATGTGTCCTACAACACCGCCAAAGCCGCGGTCCGGCATTTGTCAAAATCGATCGCTTTGCATTGCGCGAAAACGGGCGGACAGATCCGTTGTAACTCCGTACATCCCGTCTTCATCAATACGCCCATCCTGGATCGCACCAAAGAGATGTTTGGCGAAGAAGAAGCGCTGGCCAAACTGGGGCGGCAAATCCCGCTGGGCAAAGTGGGTGAGCCAGACGATATCGCCTATGCGGTGCTGTATCTTGCCAGCGATGAAAGCAAATTGGTGACCGGTGCCGAGCTGAAAGTCGATGGCGGCATCAGCGCGATGTAGCGCTTGCAATTCAAATCTGTTCATGTAATGTTCTTATCTTGCAAAGGAGGTTGGAATGATTGGGTATGTGACTCTCGGAACGGCGGATATCGCGCGGGGCGCGGCATTTTATGATGCGATCGCCAAAGTCCTGGGCTTTGGCCGGATGATGGATGAAGAGACTTTCATTGCGTGGGGCGATTTTGAAGGGCCGGGCGCTGGCCTGTCGATCACCAAACCGTTTGATGGCCACGCAGCGAGCGTCGGAAATGGCACGATGGCCGCGCTGAACGCCAAGGATCCAGAGCAAGTCGATGAAGTTTATGCCACCGCCATCGCGCACGGCGGCACCTGTGAGGGCAAGCCCGGCGATCGTGGCGGTGGGTTTTACGCGGCCTATTTCCGCGACCTTGATGGCAACAAGCTCAATGCGTTTTGCATGGTAGCGCCGGAATAAAGGCGGCAGTTCTAGCCAATCGGGCGGCGGGCAACCACAGTTGCGGCATAGACGCCCAGAATTGCCATAACCACGGCGGATACATAGAGCGGCAAAGCAGGTCCGACCTGGTACAGCGCAGCCCCCATGAGCGGGCCGAAGATGAAGCCCGCGGGTGGGGCTGCAGACAAGAGCGCAGCCGCAGAGCCCTGCTCATGCCGATCAACCGACAAGCTGCCGAGTGCGTTTGCGGCGGGAACCGCGAGGGCGGCGCCTGCGCCGACAATCAAGAATGCGGCACACACTGCCCAGAACGGCGCAAGCAAATTGGCCAGAACGTAACCAATCGCAATCAGGAACAAGCCCGTCGGCAACATCCCTCGTGGATCCGGCTTGCGGGGTTGCACATAGCCGAATTGAATAATCACCATCATCACGGCCAAACAGGCAAAGGCGATCCCGGTGAACAGAACCGTGCCTTCTTCGACGCTGTCGATCAGCAATCGGAACTCCGAGCCGAGCAGATCAAAGCCAATAGACAAAGGTGTGTCAGAAAATCCAGCCGCATAACCGCGGTCCTCTATAAACCAGCCTAGGGTTTGCTGGATCATCCCGACCGCGACGAAATAGGTGAACAGGAACAGAAGATGCGGGAACACGCGTGGGTCTCGCATGGCGAGCGGTGGTGGTCGTTCGGCGCTCTGGCGTGTTGAGCGAGTTTTCGGCAGTGCAAAGGCAAGCAGCACACCGCAGGAAATGCACAAGATGATCGACCCCCATAACGGGACGAGGGCCCCGAACGGGGCGAGCACAGTGGCGCCAGCTGGGCCAAGGATGGACCCAATGCTCATCGCCGCGCCGAGCATGCCGAGCCCTGCAGCACGGTTGGCGGTTGTTGTGGCATCGGTCATGGCCGCCATGCTGGCGGGCTGTAAGCCGGGCGACAGAAGCCCGAACCAGACCCGCACGAAGACCAGCGTGAAAAACATGGTGAGGCCTGTGATCATGCCCGCCAGAGCCGCCTCCAGCGCGAACAGAAACGCCATGTTCGCAAACCCCATAGCCATCAGCGAGAACACCATGACTCGTTTGCGCCCGAACCGATCGGCCCAGCGGCCCCATTGTGGGATCATCAGCGCGTAAATCGCCGCCGAGAGCGTCAGGATGCCTGCAACCTGAATCTCTGTCAGACCTGCCTTGCGGGCGAGGGGTGCCACAACCACGAAGTTGATCGTCATGCCAGCGCCCATCGCGACGCTGGCAAGCGCAATCATGCTCTGCTGGAACGCGGTCAGCGGACGCAGCGGCGTTTCAGGATTTGTGCTTGTGTCGGCCATGCCCAATCTCTCTCATTGTGAGAGTTACGAG
>JBCCAA010000026.1:0-41314 GCA_039815055.1 Pseudomonadota bacterium
GGAGACGCTGGGCGAGCTGACGCAGATCGCCTGGAAAAAGGGCTGTCAGGTGATGATTGAAGGGCCTGGCCATGTGCCCATGCACAAGATCAAGGTGAACATGGACAAACAGCTGCGCGAATGCGGCGAGGCGCCCTTCTACACGCTGGGGCCGCTGACCACCGACATCGCGCCGGGCTATGATCACATCACGTCCGGCATCGGCGCAGCCATGATCGGCTGGTTCGGCACATCCATGCTTTGCTATGTCACGCCGAAGGAGCACCTTGGCTTGCCAGACCGCGATGATGTGAAAGTCGGCGTGGTGACCTATAAGCTGGCGGCCCACGCAGCGGACTTGGCGAAGGGGCATCCCGCCGCGCAAATCCGCGATGACGCCCTGTCACGCGCGCGGTTTGAGTTCCGCTGGGAAGACCAGTTCAACCTGGCCCTGGACCCGGAAACCGCCCGCGACTTCCACGACCAGACCCTGCCGAAAGAGGCCCACAAGGTCGCCCATTTCTGCAGTATGTGCGGCCCGAAATTCTGCTCCATGAAGATCACGGCTGAAGTGCGCGAATACGCCGACGGCATGACCGACAATGAAAAAGCCGACCTCGAACGCCAGGCCGAAGAGGCAACGAAAGGGATGGCGGAGATGAGCGAGAAATATGTGGAAATGGGCAAGCAGCTTTATGTGGAGACGGAGTAATTGTACTATTGGCATTCAAAGTGATGTAGGGCGGTCAAGACCGCCCTACTCAATTCGGTTGGTTAAGCGGCTTCCGTTGCAGCAGGCGGCACGTCGGGGTACCGTTTGCCGTTAACAACTTCACAAACTCTGCCTTGGTTCACGCCAACCAAGGCGGCAATGGCATGTTGTGGAAGGTCGGTGTCTCGCCACAGCTGCTTAATCCTAGCTGCAATTTCCGCAGTCAAAAATTTACTAGTGCGTTTTCTACTCATTTTTGAGGCTCTCTATGCTTGTTGCCTTGCTAAGTTCGACGCCTCTGGCTACCGGTTAGGTGCTACGCTTAAGGTGCATCGGCATCTTGAGTTTCAAACCCGGCAACTTTGGGTTTGAAGGAGTGGGCGGGCGTTTTGCCCGCTCATTTTTTTGACGGCATTTGGCCGCCACGTTCGCTTTTTCTCGTCGAAATAGATCAGCCCATCGGATTTCAGACGGGTCAGATGACTTCGAATGGTGCTGGATGACAGGTTAGATTCGGCAGCTTCGATGTACCGAACAATTTGGCCAGTTGTCGGATCATTACAGCCAGCAGCGCTGTGGGCTACGACATGCAAAAGAGTTTGTAGTCGCTTGGCTGATCGACCTTTTTTGGCAAGACGATCAACGTCTAGACCGAGCTGAAGCACTGCATATTCGAGTGTCTTCAACTTGAGCGGCAGCTGATTTTCAGGCTTTTCTGGGCGCTTGCTAAACTGCATGCGCTTGATGGCCAGCAATACAATTTTCCGCTCGCGCAAAACAGCAAGCTGTTTGTCGATTTTCGCAATCTCAGCGTCTATTTCATGCTCATAGTTCATAGATTCTGTATCAGATTTGCTGCAGCAATCGTCAAATCGGTGCAAAAAAATCAAAAAGTACATATTATTCAGTGTATTGACATGCTCCATAAATTGCGATAAGTCTTGTAGACTTATCGCAATTCGCAACAATCAAACAATTGTTCAATTGATGCCGCAGTTTGCACGGAACTGAAATATGCCCCTCACCAAAACCCTCACCACCACCCTCGCCCTACTCACCCTCGCCGCGTGCGGGGAGACCACCCCAATTTCCGGTGGGCCGTGCGCCTATTAGACCAGCGTTGAGGCCGCCATAGGGGTGGCTGTGGACGGGGATGGCGCGCTGTTTGAGACCGCGGGCGGCGAGGTGTTTGTGAGCGCGGGCGACCTGCCCGCCCTGCCAGAGGTCGGCGAGACCCTGACCCTACAGATCGAGCGCATCCTTGAGGGCGCCTGCACGCCTGAGATTGTGACGGTGGTGGACTAGGCGAGCCGCTTGGCGAACCCCAAGGCCCTGTTCTATAACCACAATCAGAGCAGACAGGGTGGGACCTTCACATGATCCGAAATTTGATAGCCGCCGCCGCGCTGGCCCTTTCACCCGCACTTACTGCCCCGGCCGCGGCCCAGTCGCTGCCGATCAATCCGGTGGGCCAGTGGCGCTGCATTTCCAATTCCCAGACCGTGTCCATCGACATGATGTACAATGTCGGCCAGGGCGGGCAGCTCTCGGGCCAGGGGTCCATCGTCTATGCTGGCACATGGCGCAGCTTCAACGTGGCTGGCTATGGCCGCTGGCTCGCCGCGCCACCGGACCACACCTCAAACCAGTGGCTGCTGAGTTTCCAGATCCTGCCCCAGAACCATGCCTCATTTACAGTCTATGCGCGCCCGACCAATGATCCCAATGCGCTGTATAACAGCTTCTATAACCAGCAGACCGGCGGCACCACGGAGACCAGCTGCGCCCGCGTGCGCTGATCACGGCGCGGCGTGGGCCTTTCGCAACTCCTCGCACGTGCCTTCCGGCGCCTGGGAATCCATGGCGAAGATCACCCGCCAGTCGCCGTCCACTTTTGTGAGCGTCAGCGTGTTCACACCGCAGCCCGCAAGCTCCCCGCCCACGGAAATCACAAAGGGCGCCCAGACCGTGGCCAGATGGCCGAATTCTTCGGTGGTGACGTCGAACAGCTCCTCATGGGCGTGGCCGACCTCCAGCCCCGCCACCCAGTCGCGCCAGCGCTGGAACGCGTCGGGCCGCACCTCGCCATCTGCCGACACGCGGCGCAGCTCCGCCCCGGGTAGAAAGATCTGGTCCACCATCTCCCCGTCACCCTGGTACATGGCGCGTATCATGGAATAGACCGCCGCTTCCGGCGTGGAGAGGTCGATCGGCGCGGTCATATCCAGGGGCTCGGCCACGCTGGCGCTGCCATAGGCGCAAGCGCCAAGGCACAGCGCCGCGATCATCGATGCGAGTCTCACCACAGTTTCCTCCTTTGCTTCGCCAAACACCGCGACCATACTCTGAAGTCCATTCGGGGCGCTAACCAGCGAACGACCAGAGGGAGACTAAACCCATGCGATCGCTTTTACTGGCTTTAACGCTGCTCGCCGCCTGCACGCCCGCCGAGCCGCCATCGGACCACGCAGAGCACCGCTTCGCCGACCGATATAGCGACTGGCCGGCCTATGAGGGGGTTGCGCTGTGGCAGCTCTATCGCACAGAGGTGGGCGGTGAGGGGGAAGTGCGCCTCGCCACCTTTGACAGCCTGGCCGGCAAACGCTTCACACCGGGGTTCAACCAGAATGCCTGCGAGCGCGCCGCCGACGCCATGATGGCGTCAGATCCCTATGATCGTCGCCACTGGTGCGAGGTTTGGGAGCCCAGACCGCGAAAAATTCCATGAAATTACAATGCTGATGTAAACCGTAACTCCATCTGTTTGTGCCAATCCGGGGCGTAGCGGATCGGGACATATCAGAGCCCGGCCGAAAACCACTATGAGGGTGATCCGGGCATGGCAAAGACAGTTCTCGTCGTCGATGACGATCCGACACAACGCCGCCTCCTGCAGGCAGCTGTTGAGAAAGCAGGCTTTGCTTGCCGCACGGCGCCAGATGGCGAGAGCGGATTTGCCATGGCAAGCGACCCGAAAGACGGTGTCGATGTGGTGCTGCTCGATCTCGTGATGCCGGGTCTTTCGGGGATGGAAACGCTGGAGCGACTGTCTGAGCGACGGCCAGACTTGCCCGTGGTTGTACTCACCGCCACCGGCGGCATCGACACGGTGGTGCAGTCCATGCGCGGAGGCGCGATCGACTTTTTCGTCAAGCCCGCCAGCCCCGAGCGGATCATCGTGTCGATCCGCAATGCGCTGAAAATGACGTCTCTTTCTGGTGAAGTGAAGCGCCTGTCGCGCAAGGCCGAAGGTGGAATGGGCTTTGAGGACATGATCGCGGCCGCCCCAGCCATGCGCTCTGTCGTGAAAATGGGCCAGCGCGCCGCGGCCAGCGACATCCCGGTGTTGATCCTGGGTGAAAGCGGTGTTGGTAAAGAAGTGATTGCCCGGTGCATCCAGGGCGCCAGCGACCGCGCTGGCAAACCCTTCGTCACGGTGAACTGCGGCGCCATCCCGGCAAACCTGGTCGAGAGCATCCTGTTTGGCCACGAGAAGGGCGCGTTCACCGGCGCCGTGTCGAAATCGCTCGGCAAGTTCGTTGAGGCCGATGGCGGCACACTGTTCCTGGACGAGATCGGCGAGCTGCCGCTCGACATGCAGGTCAAGCTGCTGCGCGCTCTGCAAGAGGGCGAAGTGGACGCCGTGGGCTCGCGCCGCCCAACCAAAGTGGATGTGCGCATCATCTCAGCCACGAACCGGGATCTGGCCCAACAGGTCAAAGACGGCACCTTCCGCGAAGACCTGTTCTATCGCCTCAACGTGTTCCCGGTGGACGTGCCGAGCCTGCGCGAGCGCCGCGAAGATGTACCGGCTCTGGTCGAGCATTTCATCACCCGCTTTAACGCCGCTGAAGGCACGAAGATTGTCGGCGCGCGCGACGAAACGCTGAAACTGCTGTGTGCCTTTGATTGGCCGGGCAATGTCCGCCAGCTCGAAAACTCAGTGTTTCGCGCCGTTGTGCTGTGCGAGGGCGACTGGCTGCGACCGGAAGACTTTCCGCAGATTTCAGGCGTTATGCCCGATCTCGATCTATTGCCAGATACGCCAGACCTGCCGATCCCCGCCAATGATACGGGGTCTGGCCCATCTGTCGGTGGCCCGGTGTCTGTGTTCGATGCAGACGGCGAGATGCGGACCCTGGAAGAGGTGGAACGCGATCTGCTGGAATTGGCTATCGAGCATTATGACGGCCATATGAGCGAGATCAGCCGCCGCCTGGGCATCGGCCGCTCCACGCTCTATCGCAAGGTCCGCGAATATGACCTGGCCGTGCGCGAACGCGAGGTGGGTTAGGGGCTCGGGAGATACATGACCGTATCGATGGCAGGGCTTCAAAGCAGGCGTTGCCACCATCCGACGTCGCGCCATCCGCCCCGTTTCCAACCGACCTCCCGGTAGATCCCAACCGGCTGAAACCCCATGGCTTCATGGAAAGCCTCACTCGGTTCATTCGGACGTGCGATTCCAGCGAATGCGGCGTGAAAACCCTTAATTTTGGCTGTTTTCAGCAGGCGCTCATAGAGTTCGCGCCCCGCGCCCGTACGTGCGTTTGTTGGATCGACATAGACGGTAACGTCAACTGAGGAGGCATAAGCCGCGCGGATGCGATGCGGGCTCGCATAGGCGAAACCGACAGTCCGATTTTCTGGATCTTCAGCCACCAACCAGACATGCGCATCTTGGATACGTTGTGCCATGTCTTTGGCGGTTGGTGGCTTCGTTTCGAAGCTGATCCACGTATCGAGAACGAACGGCGCATAGATTTCAGCGCATGTCTCCGCATCGCTTTCATCCGCATCTCTAATCGTCAGCATGCCAGTCTCGATATGTGGGCCGGTTGGGCTAGATGCCCGCCAGGGCCCGATCCAGGTCGGCGATGATGTCCTCAACATCTTCGATGCCGACGGACAAGCGCACCACATCAGGTCCGGCGCCGGCAGCGACTTTTTGCTCATCGGAAAGCTGGCTGTGGGTGGTCGAGCTTGGGTGGATGATCAGGCTGCGTGTATCGCCGATATTGGCCAGATGGCTGAACAGCTCTGCGCTGGCGACCACTTTTCGGCCCGCCGCATCACCGCCTTTCACGCCAAACGTGAACACCGCCCCGCCATGTCCGCCCATATAGGTCTGCGCGCGGCCATGGTGCGGGTCGCTGGTCAGGCCCGCATAGCGTACCCAATCGACCTTGCTGTGTCCTTGCAGGTGCTCGGCCACGGCCACGGCATTCTCGCAGTGTTTGGCCATACGCAGGGGCAAGGTTTCACACCCCGTCATGATCATGAAGGCGTTGAACGGCGACAGCGCCGGACCGAGATCACGCAGGCTGAAGGCGCGCGCAGCAATGGCAAATGCGATGTCCACATTTGCGCCGTCTGGTCCCAGCGGCAGGGCACCGAACCCGTCGGCCAGCACCAGATCATTATAAAAGCTCAGCGGCTGGGTCATCGTCGGGAATTTGGCAGCTTGCGATTTCCAGTCGAACTTGCCGCCATCAATGATGATGCCGCCGATGGAGTTGCCATGCCCGCCGATGAACTTGGTCAGGCTTTCCACCACGATGTCGGCGCCATGTTCCAGCGGGCGACACAGGGCGGGCGAGGCCATGGTGTTGTCGACAATGAACGGAACGCCATGGCGTTTCGCGACGGCAGCAACGGCGGCCAGATCGGTGACCAGCCCGCCGGGATTGGCGAGGCTTTCGGCGAACACCGCGCGCACATCCGGGCCCATGGCGCGCTCAAAGCTCTCGGGGTCGTCAATATCGGCCCATTCCACGCCCCAGCCGAACTTGGCAAAGCCATGGGCAAACTGGTTCAGCGAGCCGCCATAGAGCTGTTTGGCCGCAACGATCTTGGTGCCCGGCTCCATCAGAACATGGAAGGCCAGCATCTGGGCGGCGTGTCCGGATGCAACACCCACGCCCATGGTGCCGCCGTGAAGATTGGCGACGCGGGCCTCAAGGGCCGACACGGTTGGGTTGCCGATACGCGTATAAATGTCGCCAAATTCCTGTAGCGCGAAGAGTTTCGCGGCATGGTCGGCGTCCTTGAACACAAAGCTCGTCGTCTGGTGGATAGGCTGTGCGCGCGACCCTGTTACGGGATCGGGCGCGGCGCCGGCGTGGATAGCGCGAGTTGAAAAACCTGTCATCGTGAAGTCCTCCTTGATATCTGTCTGCAGTGCGTGCTGTTTTCGGGCTTTTTCAGCGCGTCTCTTGCACGTCGCGGCGTCTGTCTGAATAAGTGATACAGAACATATGGCGCAGCAAGCGCTAGTCGCGGGGAGTAGACCATGATTGATCTGTCAAACATCGGCTCGCTTGCCGATATCACCCGCGTCCAGGCGGGGTTGCGCGGCTCAGAAACTGCAATCTGGTTCGAGGGCCGAGAGACCAGCTATGCCGCGCTGAATGCCCGCGCGTCCCAGGTCGCCAATGGGTTGATCGCCGCTGGGGCCCAAACCCAGGACAGGATTGGCTATCTGGGTAAAAACACCGATTTCTTTTACGAGATCGCCTTTGGGTGCGCCAAGTCGCGTATGGCGATGACCGGTGTGAACTGGCGCCTGGCCGCGCCGGAACTGCAGTTCATCATTTCAGACGCAAGGATATCGGTGCTGTTTGTCGGCGCGGAGTTTTATGAAGTCGTCGCCCAGATCATGCATGAATGCCCGGATCTGAAGATGATTGTCGGCCTTGATCACAGTTGGGGCGCCTGGCCGGCTTATGGCGAGTGGCGCGATCAACAGAACGCTGCCGACCCGATGATCGCAATCGACCCAGAAGATGATGTAGTGCAGCTTTACACCTCCGGCACGACCGGACTGCCGAAAGGTGTGCAGCTCACACATCGCAACTATCTTGCGTTCTTTGCGGATGCCGGAAGTCTCGATTGGGCGAGTTATGGCGTGGGCGAAGCGGTCATGAACGCCATGCCATTGTTCCACGTGGCCGGTGTGAATACCGGATACCTCACCCTGGTTCAGGGCGCCAAAGCGGTACTCATTCGTGACATTGATCCCGGATTGATTTTGAGCCTGATTCCAGAACAGAAAATCGCCTACGCCTTCTGGGTCCCAGCCGTTATCCGACTGCTGCTGTCGATGCCCAATGTGCGCGAGATCGAC
Organism: Pseudomonadota bacterium; assembly: GCA_039815055.1. Classification (GTDB taxonomy): domain Bacteria; phylum Pseudomonadota; class Alphaproteobacteria; order Caulobacterales; family Hyphomonadaceae; genus UBA5336. The sequence goes on from JBCCAA010000026.1 coordinate 7,818, forward strand.
TATTCCAATCTCAAACAGGTTTTCTATGGCGCCTCGCCGATCGCCGAAGCGGTTCTTACCGCCGCGGTCGAAGTGATGGATGCCAAGTTCACCCAGCTCTATGGTCTAACGGAGACTGTCGGAGGAGGAACCTTCCTGCCACCCGATGCACACAACCCGGCCTGGGGCAAGCTGCGCTCGTGCGGTGTGCCTTGGCCGAGCGCCATTGTGAAAGTGGTCGATCAGGACGCGAATGAAGTCGCACAAGGCGATGTGGGTGAGATCGTTATCTCGGCAGACTTCGTTATGAAAGGGTATTGGAACCGTCCGGACGCAACAGCTGATGCGATCAAAAACGGTTTCTTCCACACCGGCGATGCAGGCTATTTTGACGAAGACGGTTTCTTGTTCATCCATGACCGGATCAAGGACATGATCGTGTCCGGCGGAGAGAATGTGTACCCGGCAGAAGTGGAAAACGCGATCTTCGGCCACCCGGATGTGGCGGATGTGGCGGTGATTGGCGTGCCGGACGAGCAATGGGGCGAGGCGGTGAAAGCCATCGTGGTGCCCAAGCCGGACACCCAACCCACGGCAGATGGCATCATCGCCTGGTCGAAAGAGCGGATTGCCGGGTTTAAAACTCCGAAATCGGTTGATTTCACTGACGCCCTGCCGCGCAACCCGTCGGGAAAAGTGCTGCGCAAGGACCTGCGCGAGCCCTTTTGGGCCGGGCACGACCGCCGGGTGAGCTGATTTCGGGTCGGCAGTAAGACTTCCTAAAAGCCGTTCATATAATCTGCCTTCAATTGACCCAATGGGAGGCGGGCCATGTATGACGCGCGCAAGAGCGGACCACAGTTTAGCGGAAATGGCATTTTTGCGCTGGCCATTTTGGCTGTCGTGGCAATTGCGTTTGCGCTGGTCTGGGTTTTTGCCGCGCCCTCTCCCGGCAGTGGCGGCGCTCTGAAGCTGCACGCCAATGTCCCTGTCACGCTGGCTGAGAAGATGCCCAGCCGGGATGAAACCCGCTTTCTGAACGCCATGGCCAGGTTGCAACCCGCCGCGTTGGCGCCGCTCGATCACGCGCTAACCCGCGATGCAGCGGACCGCGAAGCCCAGATCAAGTCGATCAATGACGCGGCTGGCATCGCCGTGTTCGCCAACATCAGTTCGCTGGGTCACATCTCAACAGAAGACCTGAACGGTATGCTCGACACGATGATCATGCAGGTCACTTCAGCCCAACGCCAAGGCTCGCCGCTTTGCAATGGGCGCAGCTGGCTGCAGTTCGAAAACAAGAGCGTTGAGCAGGTCGAGAGCTGGATGGCGACCAATGGCTACAGCTATGCGGCCATGTATGACGACTCCATGGTGGCCACGGCCGATTTCATGGAGGCGCTTGCCCGCGCAAAGTCCAATCCGACGCGCCATGGCAATTTCCGAAATTCCGACCAGAAGGCGCTGGAAGCGGCCATGATGGGCCTGATGACCAATCCTGACCTCATGCAATTGGCCGCGTCAGGCGGATCAGACCGCCAGCAATTGGCGCGCACCAATGTCTGCGCTGTCACAAAGACCCTGCTGCAAACCGCACGTGACCTGCCGGATGGAACCAAGGGTCGCGCCTGGGCGGCGGCGTTCGACCGTCCGGAATTCGGTCAGGCGCTAGATCAACTGCAGAAGTTCGGTTTTTAACCCCGCTTGCCGTTGAAACGCCGAAATCGTTTGGCAATGCGTGCCTGACACGTCACGTTCGGGGTCGTCATGATAGAACAGTCCATCCGCGCCTTTCTCGACAACTGGAAACTGCCAGATGTCACGGTTCCTGATTTTTCAGGGCTGGATTGGTCAAAGTCGACAGAACGGCTGCGCCAGAGCTTTTTCCGCGCCACCCGCACCTTTGAGTCCGATGCACCGCAACTCGCCGATGTCTCCACGCTGCCAGTGGATGGCGCCGAGGGGCCGCTAAAGGCGCGGATGTATACGCCGCTCGCCGCAGGGATTGATGACAGTCCGGCCATTCTGTTTTTCCATGGCGGTGGGTTCGTTCTGGGCGATCTCGATAGCTATGACATGATGTGCCGGCGCCTTGCCCACGGCGCCAGGTGCCGGGTCTTGTCCGTGGATTACCGCCTTGCGCCAGAAAACCGGTTTCCGGCCGCCCATGAAGACGCCGTAGCCGCCTGGACGTGGATACAGGAGCGGGCTGAATATCTGCGATTTGACGCCGATCGCATCGCCGTGGCGGGAGACAGCGCTGGTGGAAACCTAGCCGCTTCACTGTGTCAGGAGATGAACCGAACGGGCGGGCCAATGCCGGCCTTCCAATTGCTGCTGTATCCCCTGGTTCAGTTCATCGACATTCGCGCGAAACGCCTGCCATTCCAGGAAGGTGGCTTCTTTATTTCGCCGAACCTGTTCGACTATTTCCGCGACGCCTATATCGAGCATGAAACTGACCGGCAGGACCCGCGGGTTTCACCACTATTTGCGCCCGAAGATGATTTTCGCGGCCTGCCGCCCGCCCATTTTGTCCTGTGCGGTTGGGATCCGCTAAAGGATGAGGGCCGCGCCTATGCTGGCAAGCTGGCAAATTACGGCGTGCCCGTGACCATTCGAGAATATCCAGACCTGGTCCACGGCGTGATGAACCTGACAGCCGTTTCAACGAAAGCCCGCGAAGCCATCGCCGATTCTGCCGCGGTTGTTGGTCAGGCGCTGGGGGCGCTGAAGCCCCCTTCGGACTGAACCGAGCCTGATCGAGTTTTTTTGGCGAATCAGCTGTCGTTGGGCGGCGCTTTCGCCTTCAAGCTGAGTGCATGCAAACCCGAATCGAATTCATCGGCGAGCACCATATGCACGGTGCGCTGGATCTGGACGCGATTTAATCCCTGAAAATTTTCCGACACGATTGTGACGTTGAAATGGGTCTCTCCCCCCGGCGCAGCGCCGGAATGGCCTGCATGGCGGGCACTATCGTCCTCAACATTCAATTCGACGGGGTCAAAGGACGTGGTCAACTTTTCACGAATCCTTTCCATTCTGTCTGTCAATTCTGGTCTCCTTGGTGAGCTCACCCTAATATAGGCCCAGATGGACGAGACGTTTCCCTACCGTGTGAAGTTTATGGATATCCGGGTTAAACCGCCGGCCGACGATGTATCGCGGGCCAAGGCGGCGAAAACCCGTATCTGTGATCACAAGGGCTGCGACCTGGCCGGCGACCATAAGGCTCCCAAGCGTTCCGGCCGTGGATTCCACTGGTTCTGCCAGCGCCACGCGGGCGAATACAATCGCAGCTTCAACTTCTTCGACACGATGACGGAGGCCGAACTGAAAGCCTTTGAAGAATCTGCCCGGTATGGGCACAAAAAAACCTGGGCCTTCGGCACGGGCCCTGTGGGCGGAAAAAAAGCCGCCCACGTCCACGACCGGCGTCGCTGGCGCGGCAAGGAGATTTTCGAGGATGGCGTATCCGCTGCGCCTCGCGAAGCCGCCCGCCGTCGTACACGCTTGCAGATGCGTGCGCTGAACGAGCTGGATCTGGAAGCCAATGCCAGCCCGGAGGAAATTCGTGCACGCTATGCCGAATATGTCCGGCGGTTCCACCCCGACAGCAACCAGGGTGACCGCTCCTCTGAGCATAAGCTGGCGCGCGTGTTACGGGCCGGAAAAATGCTCAAGGAGACTGGGTTGATGAAGCGCTAGGCCAATGTGACTTCCGCGATCAATCCTCAGTTGAGAAAAGGTGCTGTTAACGCTTTGCCCGCAGCTTTCGACAAGGAGTGTCCGCAGGGGACATAAGTGAGCGCCGGGCATGCAGATCGCAGTACGACAGTCGTGTCTGTTGGCCGCCCTGGCGGTGGTTGGGTTTGCCCCGATGGCCCACGCCAATCGCGTGACCTCCACGCTGGAGTTCCATGTTCTGGAATCTGTGGGTTACCCGTGGCAGCCCATCACCTTCGACAACAATTACACCGCGCCCGTGGTGGTCTGTTCTTATGTGTTGGCCGACGAGAATGATCCGCCTGCAACGGTGCGCCTGAACAATGTCGGCCCTACGAGTGCGGACGTCCGTATCCAGCAGTTTGAAGATAGCAGCGTTGTGACAGCTGGAACCGTGTTCTGCATCGTGTCTGAAACCGGGGCCTATACCTTGCCCGGCGGGATGCAGTTTGAGGCGCGAACCGTGGTGTCCGACGAGACCAGCAGCGGCTCAGGCGGTCAGGGCTGGAATCAGTCACGTCTGGAAAACATAACAGGAGACCTCACCCAGACGTACTCAAATCCCGTTCTTGTGGGTCAAGTGATGAGCTTCAACGATACGCTTGCGAGCGTGTTTCATGCCACCGATTGCGAACAGCGGCAAAACCGACCCTTCCAGGGCGGGTTCTCTGACGGCGCCTGCGTGGGCAAGCATATCGGTCAGATCAATGGCACCCGGGCGAGCGAAACCCTCGGCTATATGGTGATCGAAAATGGGACCGGAAATGCCAATAACATCTTCTGGCAAGCCGGGCGCACGGGCAACAATGTGGCAGGCACGGGCAACAACCCGCCCTACTCCAATTCCGTCAGTCGCGACTTTGATGCCGGTGTTGGCGCCATGGCGGGCGAAAATGGCGGCAATGGCGGCTGGTGGGTGTTCTACGGCGCTGACCCGTTGCCATCAGGCCAGATTAGCGGTGCCATTGAGGAAGAAACTGTGGCGGGGGACAGGTCTCGCAGTCACATCAATGAAGAGGTTAACTACTGGCTGTTTGAAGACAACAACGCCCCGGTTCTCACCCTCGACAAAACGGCGCCGGAGACCGATTTCGGTGAACTTGGTGAGGTCATCACGTTTTCCTATGAGATCGAGAATACCGGGAACGTCTCCATCTCTTCGATCACGCTGGATGATGACCAGATCGGGGCGATCACCTGCCCCGCCACCACATTGGCGGCGAGCGCCAGCTTCACCTGCACCGCAGACTATACCGTCACCGCCGCTGACATCACCGCCGGCAGCGTCACAAACATTGCCACGACCGATGGTGACCCAGACTTCGGAAAACTGGATGAGGCCACAGACACCTGGACGCTGACTTACGCCCCTGGGCCGGCCAATTTCACCGTGGAGAAGACGGTGGAATACGAGACGCCAGGCAGCTATTCCCTGCCCGGCGAAGACGTTATCTATCAGTTGGTGATCACCAATGAGGGCGAGAAATCGCCCGATGACGGTACGCTGTTCCTGGTCGATCAGTTGCCGCCGGAAGTGGCAATCTTTGGCGGTAATTTTGAAGCGTCTGGCGGGCCCGTTTCTTTTGCAGAGAGCGGGACGGGGCTTTCGGTGATCGGGTCAGGAACGATTGGGTTCTCCAGAAACACGGCGCGACCCGTGTCTATGCTGGACTGCGGTGAGACGCCGAGCGCGCCCTATGATGCGACGATCACCTACGTTTGCCTTGCGCCGTCCGGCACGTTTGCAGGCGCAAATCCTGATCCGAGTTTTACGATCCGGTTCCAGGCGCGCCTGCAATGATCATTGGGCGATGGATATGGAGATCGCTCCAAAGCGCTGCGGGCCAGCCTGGGCCACAAACTGCTCTGTTCGGTGGACATAGGTAAACGCGACCTGGACGTTCCGATAGTGTAGCGCCGCACCGGCCTGAACATCGCCAACAAAGTCGCGGCGGTCAGAGACAGACCGGCTGTCGCGGAACGTGTTGCCATCGAGAAAGATGTCACGGGCCACCGCGCGCGCTTCCATCCCAACGAAAAGATAACCGCCCACGGTCTGACTCGGCTGGAACACGCCAGCGCCGGTCAGGGCGGGACGAATACGGGGGGGGCCAAAATCGGCATCCAAGTCGAACCCGATTCGAGCCATTCCACCGCCGGCAAGATATGTGCGCACATTGCCCAGGGCCGCGCCGATATGAACCCCATAATCCGTTTCCAGACCAAAGGGCAGGTCCGGTCCGTCATAAAGCTCCAGCCGCTGGGCGATCAGTTCCACGCCCGGCTCATCGTGCAGTTGCTGGTCCCATCCTTGCGGATCAACGCCATTGATCAGTTCATGCCAATTGGTCTGGACAAATTCGGCAGACGCCGACGGCCCAACGACCCCGAGATTGAGCTGTAAGACATCTTGCGTGTTTTCATCGCTCGCGACGACGGTGCCGGACACGTGCAACCAGCCAGCATAGGGACGGTCGGTTGGGTCTGGATCTACTGCCGAGATGTCTTCCGGCGTGTAAATCGCGTGGGCGATAGCGAAGCCCTGGCGCAGATCGATGCGTTCAAGGTCCAGACCGGGGACGAGTTCTGCAGCCTCACGCAATAGCGGAAACACGCGATCTGCCGGGCTGACGCGCTCAATTCGGAAGCCATTGGAATAATTTCGATCCGTTCCGCCGAAAAGGTCATTCTCTGACGTGATCGAAATCACCCCGACCGGCTCTTGCGCCGCTGCCGGCGACATCGCGCAAAGGCTTCCGGCCAAAACACATGAAACGGTTCGCAGCATGGACTTCTCTCCAGTGTCTATCAGCCAGGAAACGACCGAAACCCGGCAAAACGCGGGCAAACCCCGCCCCAAGGCCAAACAGTCTGCGAAGTCTTCCTTGGAATTTTACGCAAAACTGCAGCGCCGCTTTCAGCGTGGCCTTAAACTGAGGCGCGTAAATTCCGGTCTGTGTCCTGTCAGAACGGCGGGACTCAAACCTGGTAGAAGACTGGACAAAAACATGGACACTCAAAACGCCGCCCGGCCCCGCGTTGACGGCCCGAACGGGTCGCAACTGACCCTGGCTGATTTACCGCCGGCAAACATTGGCCGCTGGGTCACGCGCCGAAAGGCTGAAGTGGTCGCCGCTGTGCAAGGTGGACTGATCAGCAAGGATGACGCCCTTTCACGCTATGGCCTTTCCGATGAGGAATTTTCGGGCTGGCTGCGGCTTTATTCGGTGCATGGCTCGAAAGGCCTGCGCGCCACCCGGTTGCAGCAATACCGATAGACGATCAAGCCTCGGCAACAGTTATCGGTTAAGGCGCGATTTACCGCGTGCAGATACCACGGATGCAAGGCGCACTGATCGCGCCGCTCCGTGGAGTGCACCATGTCGCCGCACGCATCGCGCCTGCGCCTTGAAGCTGAACTGTTGCGCCGCCTGTTGCTGGTGGCCAGTCTCTTTGTCCTGGCTGGCCTCGGCGCGTGGCGGGCGCAACAAAGCGTGTCGCCACCGCCTGCGCTGAGCAGTGAAACCGCCTCATTTGAAGAAAACCGGCTGACCCAACTACTTTCCACTGTGGCGGGTCCGGGCCAAAGTGAAGTTCGTTTGTCCCTGCGCGCTGATGACACCTGGTCGGTGCTGGTTCTAGTGAATTCTGAAAGCCCCGCGACGGAGCTTTCCGCCGACACGATCGAAACCCTGATCGGCTCAGCCTTCCCCCTTGACCCGATCTCGGGCGATGAGATCACGATACAGCGCGTCCCGTTTGCCCAGCCCGCGCCCGGCCAGTTTTCGCGCAAGGCCACGATAGAGCTGGCCGTCATCTGCCTTTGCGCCGGCCTGGTGGCCCTGGCTCTGATGATGCCCACCCGCCGACCGACACCTGCCCACAGCGCCCCCGTTTCACCGCCTTCACCGACGATGCACGCGGCGATGTCTGCAGATGCGCCGCGCAATTTCGCTGCCCGCAGCGTGGAAGATGACCCAGCCCGCGCCGCCCACATTGTGCGCCAATGGCTCAGACAGGGACCGGCTGACGCATGAAGCAAGTTCGCGAACACGCCAATACTGGCCTGAGGGGCCGGTTTGGGCCCGACACCGCCGCCCATCTGATGCGGGCCTTGGGTGATGGCGCCGCACCCATCTGGTCTGAGTTGACAGCCGATGAGGCGCGCGCCATCAGCGATCACATGGACCGTCTGCCGACAGATAATCCGCATGCGGATCGCGATGCGTTGGAGTCCTTCCTGCGCGCGTCCATTGGTGCACGTCAACCCGGCAAGGTCGAGGCGGGCACTGATCTGGCTTCAAACACATCGGTGTGGACACGCCTCGGCGATGATCATGCTCCGATTCTTGCGGCCTTGCTGGGCCGTGAAAGCCCGCAAGTGGCCGCCTGGATGGTCAGCCAGATGGATCCAAAGCTGTCTGCAACCGTCCTGCGTATGCTGGAAGAAGATACCTCTTTGACCGTGCTGGAGCGCCTCCTGGAACTCAAGCCTCCTGCACCGCCCGTGGCCGAGATGATCGAAACCACGCTGGCAGATACACTCGATCGGGTTGCGACGGGCGCCGATGGCGCAGGTCACCAGCGTGTGGCGCGCATCTTCGACCAGATCGGAAGCCGCCATGAGCAATCCCTGCTCGCCGGTTTGGACGCCAAGGCACCGGGCTCCGGCGAAAAAGTCCGCGCACAGATGTTCACGTTCAATGATCTGGCGGGCCTCGGCGCGGCGGGCATGCAGACCCTACTTGCCGCCACCGACCGGGGCGTGCTGACGGTCGCCCTGAAAGGCGCCCGCGCGGACGTGGCCAACGTGTTTTTCTCAAACCTGACGCGCCGCGCCGGGCTGCTTATCCGTGAAGAACTTTCCGGTCTTGGTGCGCTTCGCCGCTCTGAAGTGGAAGAAGCGCGCGCTGAAATCGTTGAACTGGCCCGCCAGCTTATCCGCGGCGGTCAAATTCGGCTGGTGGGCGCCACCGCTGAAGATGATGATGAGCTGGTCGAATGACAAAGCGGCGCATTTCAGACACCCGACCGTTTACGTTCCAGGCCGATTTTTCTTCGCCCGCTGGAGAAGATCCGCGTGACAACAAACGCGCCGAGGACACGGCCTCTGAACTTGCCGCGCTTGGCGCAAAACTCCAGGCCGATGCGATTTCGAAGGTTCGAGACCCATTGGACGGGCTTGCTGCCGAGCGCCTCGACCACGCGATTGCCCGACTGGGCGACGCCTTGGACGCCTTTTCAACCCTGGCGGACCGGCTGGACGATTTGGCACGGCAACAATATGTGCCCGGCAACCTTGCAGCGCCCGCTCGAAGTGCGGCGAAAGCCATCAGTGATGGCCAGGGCGATTTGTTTGCCCTCTGTCAATCATTGCGTGCGCAATCTTCTGGGGCCTGACTGAAGCCCAAATCGAGTGACCATGACCCAAGCTGCCAATCCCGCCCTCGAACGCTCCCTGTTTGACGTGCCCGTGCGCGTGGACGTTGTCCTTGGAACGGTGCGCATGCCGATGGAAGAGCTTTTGTCGATGTCAGCCGGTGACGTCGTCGCGCTGGACGAGACCACGGGCCGGGATGTCGAGATCTATGTCTCAGACCGGCTTATGGCGCGCGGCCGCCTGGTGATTGCCGACGGAGAACTTGGTGTCACCCTGTCGGAAATCGTTGACGAACGCCGCGCGGCCTAACCAGCGTTCGGCGCGGACTGCAGCTGCGTATACTGCTCGATACCAATGCGCCCAATAAGGTCGAACTGGGTTTCCAGATAGTCGACATGTTCTTCCTCATTGGAGAGGATTTTCGCAAATAGATCGCGGGAAACATAATCGCGCTTCTTTTCGCTAAGTTCCACGGCATCGCGCAGCAGTGGCACGGCGTCATGTTCTAGCGCTAGATCACATTCCAGGATTTCTTTCACGCTCTCGCCAATGCGCAGTTTTCCGAGATCCTGCAGGTTGGGCAGGCCCTCGAGGAACAAAATCCGCTCGATCAACCAATCGGCATGCTCCATTTCCTCGATCGATTCCTTGTACTCATACTCAGCCAGAATCGAGACGCCCCAGTCTTTCAGCATTCGAGAATGCAGGAAATACTGGTTGATCGCGGTCAGCTCGTTTTTCAGCGCCGCATTGAGAAAGTTCAGGACTTCACTGTCGCCCTTCATGGCCGGTACCCCGTGTTGGATTGTGATGGTAATGCACCTAGGACGGCCTGCACCTTAAGGCAAGAAAATTCAAATTAAACAGGGCGTTGTGAGATTGCAGAGCAGTCGCAATTGCAAACGAACTATTCCGCGGCCACCAGCACAGCGCCTTGGGTCAATTGGTGTTTTTCGCACTCAACGACGTCTTCCATTGCGCTTTTGCACTTGCCGCAGTTGAACTGGCAGCCAAAGTGGGCCTGCACCGCCTCGCCGCATCCCGCGCCGGCTCTTACGGCCTCGCGGACGGCGTCTTCATTTAAACGGCGGCAAACGCAAATGATCATCGTTCTTAATAACAAACTCAAATGAGAATGAATGTCAACTGCGATGACACACTTTCTGCGAGCACTACAGGGCGCCGACACTCGCATTGTCATCGTCCCAGCCGAAGACATCCTCAAGCCCGACGCCAAATACACGGGAAATCCGGAAGGCGCTTTCCAGGCTGGGGGAATATTTCCCCTGCTCGATAGCGATCACGGTCTGGCGCGTGACGCCAATGGCCTGGGCCAGGGCTGCCTGGCTCATCATGCCATGGGCTTCTCGCAACTCACGCACGCGATTGGTGATAGGTGGGCGTTTCGCCATCAGGCTTGCCCGCGGCGGTAAAACAAGATCGTCAATATGTAGTCCGCAAGCTGGCTCACCACGAGGCCGAACACGACCAGGTGGAACAGCAGATCGCCATACTCCAGCACGGCATAGGCCGAAATCGCAGCAATGGTGATGACGCCGAACAAAAGCCCCGCCAAATTGCCGGCCCGCCAGGCAATTACTCGATCGCGCTCGTCTTGAGGTGAGTTTGCATCGGTTGGATTGCCCAACGCCGCAAAAGCGTGCCCGAAGATTGCCAACGCAACGAGCGGGATTGTGACCACAACAGCCAGCCCGATATTGGGTGGCGGCGGATGGCCCAGCAGCATGGTCTGTTGAGTGACGACATATCCGTAAAACCCGCCGGTCAACGTCAATGCCACCGCCATGATCCAGGCGCTCTTCTCGCGAAATCCCATAATCGACTCCATGTAAAACATCTTTTACAGAATGTAGTCGAACATTTTTGACATGTCAAATTTATTGGACATCCACATGTTGGCGCGCGCAGCGGTATGTGATCATTTCTTCTGGCAACCAAAAGGAGGGCTCCATGAGTGCAGGTGCAGACACAGGTGTGGTGATCGTCGCGCTGATTATCTACATCGCGATCATCGCGTTGTTTATCGTCGGATATTGGAAAATCTGGAGCAAAGCGGGCTTCAACGGGGCATGGTCGCTGCTCATGCTTGTACCGCTGGTGAATATTGGCGCGTTCTTGTATCTCGCCTTTGCCGATTGGCCGGTCCACAAGCGGCTTGGCGGCCCGGACACTTTCAACTAGGTCACTTCTCAGCCGTCAGGGCCAGCGATGGTGACACCGTCGCTGGCCCTTTCATATTCGAACCGCACGATTGCTGAGACAGACCATGACCGACCTTCCCGCTCTCGCCGAAACCGCCAAGGCCTGGCCGTTTGAATTGGCGCGAAAGCTCAAGGCGCGGGTGCAGCAGATGGAAAAGGCCGGCCAGCGCGAGCCGGGCGCGCCGGTGATCTTCGAGACCGGCTATGGCCCTTCAGGTCTGCCGCACATCGGCACGTTCGGGGAGGTTGTGCGCACCACCATGGTTCGTACCGCCTTTGAGGCACTGACGGGCGGCGATATGGCGACCAAACTGATCTGCGTGTCCGATGACATGGATGGCATGCGCAAGGTGCCGCCCACGGTGCCGGACCCGGCCTCGCTCGCCGCTTATCTTCAACAGCCGCTGACCCGCGTGCCAGATCCGTTTGGCACCCATGACAGCTATGGCGCGCATATGAATGCCCGCTTGCAGGCCTTCCTCGACCAATTCGGATTTGAATATGAATTCCTGTCGGCAACCGACTGTTACAAGTCCGGCCGTTTCGATGAAATGCTGCTGCGCGCGGCGGAGACTTATCAAGACATCATGGATGTCATGCTGCCGACCCTGGGCGAGGAACGGCGCGCCACTTATTCCCCGTTTCTTCCGATCCACCCCGAGACGGGCCAGGTCCTCTATGTGCCGATGAAGCATGTGGATTCGGCCAGAGGCGAGGTGACGTTCGAGGACGAGGGCGGCCAATCCTTCACCCTGCCAGTCACCGGCGGCCATGTTAAAATGCAGTGGAAACCCGACTTTGGCATGCGCTGGGCGGCGCTGGGCGTCGATTTCGAGATGTTTGGCAAGGACCATCAGGCCAATGCGCCGATTTATTCCAGGATAACCCGCATTCTCGGCAAGCGCCCGCCGGAGCAGTATGTCTATGAGCTGTTCCTCGACGAGCAGGGCGAGAAAATCTCCAAGACCAAGGGCAATGGCATCTCGGTTGAGGAGTGGCTGGCCTATGCGCCTGAGGAAAGCTTGTCGCTGTTCCAGTTTCAAAAGCCGCGCACGGCCAAGAAGCTCTACTTCGATGTCATTCCAAAAGCCGTAGACGAATATCTGACGTTCCGGTCAAAGTTCCACGGTGAAGACCAGAACCGTCAGCTTGAGAACCCGGCCTGGCATATCCATGGCGGCAACGTGCCTGGCGAAGACAGTCCGATCTCATTTGCATTGCTGCTCAATCTCGTGAGCGCGGCCAATTCTGAAGATGCCGAGACGCTTTGGGGCTTCATCGGCCGCTATGCACCGGGCGCGACGGCCGAAACCCATCCATTGCTCGACCGGCTGGTGGGCCATGCGCTTCGGTACTACAAGGACTTCGTCATGCCGGCGAAGACCTATCGCGCGCCTACGGATCAGGAACGCGCGGCCATGAAAGACTTGGCAACGCGCCTGTCTGAGGCGCCAATCGAAAGCGATGGCGAAGCGCTCCAGACGCTGACCTTTTCCGTCGGCAAGGATCACGGGTTCGAGAATTTACGCGAGTGGTTCAAGGCGCTCTACGAGGTGCTGCTTGGCCAAAGCCAGGGCCCACGCTTTGGAAGTTTCGCCGCGCTTTATGGCCCGAAGGAAACCGCCACCTTGATCGGCAACAGACTTGCCAGCGACGCATGAAAAGAGGGGCACACGCGGCGCCCCTCATAGTCATCCAAATGGTGTGACGCGCGCTATTCGTCGCCAGACACTGTTCTGGCTTCTTCCGTATCAGCAATCTGATCGAAGGCCGTCTCAATGCGCTTGTTTGCGTAAAGCTCTGCTGTCATTTCCTCGATCTTGGCGATCAGGGCGTCAGACGAGCCGCGTGTGCGGTCCAGCAGTGCGATGAACTGGGCGCGCTGTTCGATGGCGAGCCAGAGCAAATTGCCCTCAATGTTCAAGGCCACATCGACAACCTGGTACTCGCCATTGCGGTTCAAAACCCGCCAACGTACGTCCATGGCCTGGCCATCGGCGCGTGGGATGCGAGTGTTGACGATGGAATCGCGCGCCGAACGGTCAACCGAGCCGAGCACTTCAACACGCTCTCCGCGATAGCTGTCCAGCTGGGCCTCATAAACGGCTAGCGCATAGGTGCGGAAAGCGTCCTGATAAGCCGCCGACTCAGCTTCGGTGAATTCACGGGCGTAGCGACCAATCACGAAGCGGGATACCGCACCCAGGTCGGTGAATTGGTCCATATATTCTTCGAACGCAGCTGTTCGCGCCGCGCTGTCCAGCGCAGGATCGTTCAGCGTGTTCAAAACGATGTTAGCATTCTCCTCGACATATGCCTCAGTGGCGACATCTGCGAGGGCGGGCGCGGCGGCCATGCTCATGGCCAGGCCGGAGAAAAGAAGTGCTTTCAGAGAAAAGCGGGTCATGGGTCTAAGTCCGGTTAAGTGTCGGTTGGTTACTCAAAATCATCAAAATCAGGCAAATTTTGGTACGCATCTGGGTCTTCTTGCCCATTTCTGATCGCTGCATCGCGCTGGGCCGTGTACGTCCGGCGATATGCAATATAGGGCTCAGGCTGCTCGCGCAGCGCAATCAGGGCATCATCAAGTGCAACCCTTGCATTCAGCGCGCCAAGAACGCCGCGGCCGATTGCGATGTTGTCATCCAGGTCTTCGTCACTCGCAAACTCTGTCCAGGTCAGTGGATCGAAGGCCGTGTCGACGCCGGACCCGACGGAGTCGCGAAGGTTCGAAGGTCCAAGAATCGGCAGCACGAGAAACGGTCCATCGGGCACACCCCACACACCCAGCGTCTGACCAAAGTCCTCGCTGCGGTGCGGAAAGCCGTCGCCTTCCGCCAGATCAAACAGTCCCAGTCCTCCAAAAACTGTATTCACTGTAAAGCGGTAGGCGGTGTTTCCAGCACCGTCGGCATCGCCCTGCAGAACATTATTCACAAAGATCACTGGATTGGACAGGTTGCGGAGAAAGTTGGATACGCCCTTGCGCGCAACGGCCGGGGTCGCGGCTTCGTATGCGCCTGCGACAGGACCGATAACCGCCTTGTCAGCGGCTTCGTTGAACGCAAACACACCTCGGTTTACGGGTTCAAACGGATCGTAAACACCCTCATCGGTTGTGCCCTGTGTGCTGGCGCAAGCGCCGACAAACAAGGCTGCCGACAAACAAAGTGCAATATTGAAACGCATCGAGGGTACCCTATTGGCTCTTTGGCGATATCGGACTGTCCCGCCTGAACTGCAAGTGACTGGTTTGTGAAGAGTTTACGCAACTGCAAGCGGAGTGGTTTCGATGCCACAGACTTGCACATCATATAAAAATATCTTTATATCTAGAAATGAGTGAGGCGCTTACCCCAACCGTTAACAGACTGCGTGCCGCGGGCGAGCCGACACGCCTGCGAATTCTCGCGCTTTTGAGGTGCGGTGATCTCGCGGTTGGGGAGCTGGTCGACATTCTTGGCCTCAGCCAACCGCGCCTGTCACACCAGCTGAAAGTGCTCACAAATGCCGGTTTGGTGACCCGTTTGCCGGAAGGGGCATGGGTGTTCTATCGGGCCAAAACCAAGGGACCGTGCGCTGACCTTATCAACCTGGCTCTATCGCAAGCTGATCTCGAAAACAGCGTGTTTTTGAAGGATCGTCGGCAATTACAGGTGGTTTTAGATGACCGGGCCTCATCGGCCGCCTCCTATTTTGACTCCATCGCAGCCCATTGGGATGCCGAGCGCGCGCTGCATTATCCTGAAAGTGCCATCGAAGCCGCCATTCTCGAGATTGTGGGCGATGGACCGTTTGATCAGATTGTTGACCTCGGCACGGGCACTGGCCGGATACTGTCCCTGCTCGCGCCCCGGGCGAGGCAAGCCGAAGGGTTGGATCTGAGCCATCAGATGCTGACAGTGGCCCGAAGCAACCTTCTCAAAGCGGGGGTGACCAACGCCAATGTTCGTCATGGAGATGCGTGCATGGTGCCTTTCGAGGCATCCAGTGTTGATCTCGTGATCATTCATCAGGTGCTTCACTTTATCGTGAGACCAGCCCTGGCCATCGAAGAAGCTGCGCGGATCCTGCGCCCGGGCGGCCGTTTGGTGATCGTGGATTTTGCCCCGCACATGCTGGAGTTTCTGCGCAGCGACCACGGCCACCGCAGATTGGGCGTGGCTGATGAAGCGCTCGGAGAGTGGGCGCGCGGAACGGGGCTAACCTTCCGGCCCGTCAGACACTTCGAATCTCCCACAGAAACGGCAGGACTCGCCGTGAAAATCTGGACGGCCCAACAGCCGACCGCCAACTTTCCGCAAAAAGAGGCTGCCGCATGAGCAGATTGTCCGTCGCGCAGGCCCAGACGGCCAAGGCCCCAGACGTGTCCTTCGAGTTCTTCCCGCCGAAAACCGAAACCATGTCGGCAAGGCTCTGGGAGTGTGTGCGCCGCCTTGAGCCCATGTCGCCGCGCTTTGTGTCGGTGACGTATGGCGCAGGCGGGTCCACGCGCGAACGCACCCATGACACAGTTCGCCGGCTTGCCGGTGAAACCACGCTCACGCCGGCGGCCCACCTCACCTGCGTCGGCGCAACCAAGGCAGACGTCCACGAGGTTGCAGAGGAATACTGGCAGGCCGGCGTCAAACACATCGTGGCCTTGCGCGGCGACAGCCAGGACGGCATGGGCGAGCCTTTCAAACCTCATCCCGGCGGCTATTCCGGCTCCGTTGAACTGGTTGCAGGTCTTCGCGCGCACCGCCCCGACCTCGGCAAAGTGTTTGAGGTGTCAGTTGCGTGCTACCCGGAGCAACAC
The DNA here is from genome assembly GCA_039815055.1 of Pseudomonadota bacterium. Lineage (GTDB taxonomy): Bacteria > Pseudomonadota > Alphaproteobacteria > Caulobacterales > Hyphomonadaceae > UBA5336. The sequence goes on from JBCCAA010000026.1 coordinate 23,926, forward strand.
CCCGACAGCCGGGGCTGGGGCGGCGACATGGATGTTCTCAAGGCCAAACAGGATGCCGGGGCGGACCGGGCCATCACGCAGTTTTTCTTTGAGCCGGACACATATTTCCGCTTTCTCGACCGTGTCCATGCCGCCGGGATCACCCTGCCGATCGTGCCGGGCATCATGCTACAATCCAATTTCAAAGGGCTGCAGAAGATATCGAAACTCTGCAACGCGAACCTGCCAGACTGGCTGTGCACACTTTATGACGGGCTGGATGAAGACGACACGATGCGCGACCTCATCACCGCCAATGTGGCTGCAGAACTCTGCCACCGTCTGGCGGAACAGGGCGTCGATGCGTTCCATTTCTACACGCTGAACCGGGCCAATCTGGCACTTTCGACGTGCCACCTTCTGGGTCTCAAACCCGCACCAGTGCGCGAGGAGGCGGCGTGATGGCGTCAATTCTGGAGCAACTTTCAGCGGAAGCCGAACGCCGTGTCCTGATCCTCGATGGTGCCATGGGCACACAGATTCAGGGCTTTGATTTTGATGAGGCCGCCTTTCGTGGCGAACGGTTTGCCGATTGGGGAAGGCCGCTCAAAGGCAATAATGATCTCCTGAACCTCACCCAGCCCGGCGCCATTCGCGCGATCCATGAGCGCTATATCGAGGCTGGCGCCGACCTGATCGAAACCAATACGTTCAGCGCCACAACCATCGCCATGGCCGATTATGGCATGGAAGCTGAGGCCGATGACATAGCCGCCGAAGGGGCCCGGCTGGCGCGTGAAGCGGCTGATGCTTCGGGCCGCGCGGTTGCTGTGCTTGGCGCCATCGGGCCCACCAACAAGACCCTGTCCCTGAGCCCCGATGTGAACGACCCCGGCTTTCGAGAAGTGACGTTTGAAGATGTCCGCACGGCCTATGAAGCCCAGGTTCGGGCCATGGCACCGTTTGTTGATGCCTTGCTGATCGAAACGGTGTTCGACACGCTGAATGCGAAAGCGGCGATAAAAGCGATTATTGACGCTGATTTGGGTTTGCCGATGATCATTTCCGGCACGATCACCGATGCGTCGGGTCGCACGCTGTCCGGCCAGACAGCCGAAGCCTTCTGGTATTCGGTGCGCCACGCGCGGCCTTGGGCTGTGGGGTTGAACTGCGCGCTCGGCGCCGAGGCCATGCGCCCGCACATCGCGGCCATCTCCAAGATCGCCAATACGCGCATCATCGCTTACCCCAATGCGGGACTGCCGAACGCGTTTGGGGAGTATGATGAAACCCCGGATGAGACATCGGCCATGCTGGGCGAGTGGGCAGCCGCTGGCCTGGTCAACATCCTCGGCGGCTGTTGTGGCACCACGCCAGACCATATCGAGGCGATCACCAAAGCGGCCGCGGGCAAAGCGCCGCGGACGATTCCAAACCCCGCCGCGGCCATGCGTCTGTCCGGCCTCGAACCGTTTGAACTCGCCAGTTAGGAGCCGCGCCATGGGCAAGACCTACGACCACCTCACCGACAAACTGGTTGAGTTTATCTCCGCCCAGAAAATGTTCTTCGTGGCGACCGCCCCGCTGTCGGGCGACGGCCATGTGAATGTCAGCCCCAAGGGCTATGACGCATTCAAGATCATTGATCCGCTGACCGTTGCTTATCTCGACACGGGCGGCAGCGGCATCGAAACCCAGGCCCACGCCATCGAGAATGGCCGGGTCACGCTGATGTTTTGCGCCTTTGAAGGCGCGCCGCTGATCGTCCGGCTTTATGGCACCGCCACGGTGACCCAATGGGATGAGCCAGGCTTTGCTGATTTGCTGGCGCTGTTTCCCGATTTCGAGAAAGCGCGCGGCGTGTTCACGATCAAGCTGCATCGCATCACCGATAGCTGCGGTTGGGGCGTGCCGTTCTATGATTTCCACGGCGAGCGCGACCAGCTCAAACGGTTCGCCACAAATCCGAATAAATCCCCCGAAGACTGGGCCGAGAAATGGCGCACCGGAAACGCGGTCAGTATCGATGGCCTGCCCGGCATCCGACAGCACTAGGCCGCCATGTCGCTTCCCTCCGTCTCAAAGGGCGATGCCTTCATCTTCTACGGCCTGTTGAAACAGGGCGCTGCGGGTATGCCAGGTCATATCGACTTGGAAACCGCCGGAACGTTTGAACACCCGTGCCGGTTTCGCGCAAAGATGTACGATTTGGGCGGCTTTCCGGGCGTGGTGGCCGGAGATACGCTCTGCCACGGCGTTATCTGGCGGATTAAGGATGTGTCCGTGTTGGCCGAACTGGACGATTTTGAAGACGTCGTGCCCGGCAATCGCGAAAGATCGGTCTACTGGCGCGATACATGGCCAGTCCGTGACGATATGGGCACTGCAACCGGCGAAACTGCGCAGATTTACGTGTACCGTGCATCCCTCGAGGACTGGCCCCGGGTCGCAGATGGCAATTGGCCGCTCGGCAAAGGGCGCAGCCGGAAAATGGGAGATGTGTGATGACTTATGTTGATGGATTTGTGCTGGCTGTGCCGACAGCCAACAAGCAGGCTTATCTCGACCATGCCAGGGATTGCGTGCCGATCTTCAAGAAATACGGCGCGCTGCGTTGCGTTGAAAACTGGGGCGTTGATGTGCCCGATGGTGAGACAACATCGTTTCCCATGGCGGTGAAGGCCGAGCCCGGCGAGACTGTCATGTTCTCGTGGATCGTCTGGCCCTCAAAAGAAGCACGTGACACCGGCATGGAAGCGCTGATGAAAGACCCCTTCTTTGCCCAGGACATGGACATGCCGTTTGACGGCAAACGCATGATTTTCGGCAGTTTCGAGACGATTTTGGACGCCTAATGACCACAACCACCGCCACCTTCGTCAATATTGGCGAACGCACCAACGTGACCGGTTCGGCACGCTTCAAGAAGCTCATCCTCAACGGGGATTACCCCGCAGCCGTCGAGGTGGCCCGCCAGCAGGTGGAAAACGGCGCCCAGATCATTGATGTGAACATGGATGAGGGGATGCTGGACGGCGCCGTGGCCATGACCACATTCCTGAATCTCATCGCCGCCGAGCCCGACATCGCCCGTGTGCCGGTGATGGTCGACAGCTCCAAATGGGAGGTGATCGAGGCCGGCCTGAAATGCGTGCAAGGCAAGGCGGTGGTGAACTCGATCTCCCTGAAAGAAGGCGAGGAGAGTTTCATCAAACAGGCGCGCACCTGCATGGCCTATGGCGCAGCGGTAGTGGTGATGGCGTTTGACGAGGATGGCCAGGCCGACACGGCGCCGCGCAAGATCGAAATCTGTCAGCGCGCCTATGAAATTTTGACGAAAACGGTTGGAATCGAGCCTGAAGACGTCATTTTCGACCCGAATATCTTCGCCGTCGCGACCGGCATCGAAGAGCACAACACCTACGCCCTCGACTTTATAGAGGCCGCGCGGGAGATCCGCCGAACCTGCCCTGGCGCCCACATTTCCGGTGGCTTGTCGAACATCAGCTTCAGCTTTCGCGGCAATGAGCCTGTGCGCCGGGCCATGCATTCGGTGTTTCTGTATCACGCCATTCCGGCGGGCATGGATATGGGCATCGTCAATGCTGGCCAGCTGGACATCTATGACGAGATCGAGCCAGACCTGCGCGAGCGGGTTGAGGATGTAATCCTGAACCGCTCAGACAATGCCACAGACCGCCTGATCGAGATTGCCGAGAAATTTCGAGGCCAAAAGGGCAAAACGGCGGAGAAAGACACGAAATGGCGCGAATTGGCGGTCGAAGCCCGGCTTCAACACGCCCTCGTCAACGGCATTCTCGACCATATCGTGGAGGATACCGAAGAGGCCCGCCAAACCCGCGAGCGTCCGCTGCATGTCATCGAAGGCCCGCTCATGGACGGGATGAATGTGGTCGGCGACCTGTTCGGGTCCGGCAAGATGTTCCTGCCCCAGGTGGTGAAATCGGCCCGCGTCATGAAGGCCGCTGTGGCCCATCTTGAACCCTTCATGGAAGAGGAAAAACAGCGCATGGGGCTGGTTGATCAGTCCAATGGCAAGATTGTTCTCGCCACGGTGAAGGGCGATGTCCACGACATCGGCAAGAACATTGTTGGCGTCGTGCTGGCCTGTAACGGCTACGATATTCTCGATCTGGGTGTCATGGTGCCGGCCGAGAAAATCTTGCAGACAGCCCTGGAAGAGGGCGCGGACATGGTCGGCTTGTCCGGCCTGATCACGCCGTCGCTGGATGAAATGGTCTATGTCGCCGCCGAGATGGAACGGCGCGGCATGCATATGCCCCTGCTGATCGGCGGGGCGACCACCAGCCCGGCCCATACGGCAGTAAAGATCGAACCGGTCTACGATCGCGGTCCGGTCATCCATGTCACGGATGCGTCGCGCGCGGTGGGCACCGTTGGCGCGCTGATGAGTGATGAGGAGCGTCCGGCTTATTGGGAGGCCGCCAAGGCGCGCTATCAACGCATGCGTGACGACCGAGCCGGCGCTAAGACGAAACCGCGCCTGCCACTCGAAAAGGCACGTGAAAACGCTTTTTCAGCGGGGGAATCGCCATCTGCGCCCCCACCGAGCTTCACAGGGGTGCGCACGTTTGACGATTTTGATCTGGCCGAACTCACCCAATACATCGACTGGACCCCCTATTTCGCAAGCTGGGATCTGGCGGGCCGCTTCCCACAAATTCTGGACGATGAGGTGGTCGGCGTCGCAGCAACAGACTTGTGGGCGGAGACCCAGGCCATGCTGCAGCGGATCATCGGCGAGCAGTGGTTCAAACCCAAGGCCGTGATCGGCTTCTGGGGCGCACGGCCCGATGGCGACGACATCCAGCTGGAAACAGGCGGTCGCCTCCACACCTTGCGCCAGCAGATCGTGAAAACCAATGAAAAGCCGAACTTCGCCCTTTCCGACTTTCTTTCCGCCGACGACGATCACATCGGTGCGTTTTGCGTCACGTCGGGGCCCGAAGCCGATGTGTTGGCCAAGGAATTTGAGGCCGCGGGCGATGACTACCAGGCCATTATGGTGAAGGCTCTGGCCGACCGGTTTGCCGAGGCCATGGCCGAGATGATGCATGCGCGCGTGCGACGCGAACTGTGGGGTTATGCGGCAGATGAAGGTCTCGATAATGAGGCGCTGATCAAGGAAAAATACCGTGGCATCCGCCCCGCGCCCGGCTATCCGGCCCAGCCCGATCACACGGAAAAAGAATTGATATTCAAACTGCTAGAAGCTGAAGATCGCATTGGCGTGTCGCTGACCACCAGTTTCGCCATGGACCCGGCGCCCAGCGTGTCAGGGCTCTATTTCGCTCACCCGGACAGCGTCTATTTCGCCGTCGGCCGGATCGAGCGCGACCAGATCGCCGACTATGCCGCCAGAAAGGGCTGGGACATGCGCACCACCGAACGCTGGCTCGCACCGATCCTGAACTATGACCCTTATGCGCGGGAGGCGGGGTAGAGACCGAGAAAGATTTTCTGTCATCTTTACAGTTCGCTAGTCTCACTGCGCTACGGTGGAGGGCTGTTGAATTGTGAAGGTCCATGCTGACACGCATTCAGACAAAGACGTCGGCGAAGCACTCAATCGGGCAAAAAGTGCTCGGACTTGCAGTGGCATCAATTGTTGCGATCCTCGGTTGCGCATTGGTGCCCGTATCTCATGACTCCATCTCGTGATTCTTGACCGGCTTGGAAACTGGTGGATGGAATTACGATTATTGGACGGACCTTCTTGATTTTGTTGTCATGGTCATCCTAGTCGGATCACCTTTCACAGCGTTTGTCATTTTTCCGATTGGCTGGCTGATGTGGCGGCATCAAGAGATGCGGGGAACAGTATCCTATGGGACGGCCTGGCGAATCGGATCGCTCGGCGGTGTCCTGATCGGCACGGTCATACTTGGTTTCGGTCTTTATCTCGTGACGTTTGGTGATGTGACAGACAAGCTAGGCGTATTTCTCGCTTGTACTCTTTGGGGTGCCATGATGGTGCCAGTAGGTTTTTTTGTTGGAATTTCAGCACTTTTCGCAGCCGGCCAGCCTAAAGTTTGAGTTACCAACATATTCATGAAATTCGCTTATGCCTTATGCCCTAGTTGAGCGGGTAAGAGGATGTATTTGGCGTTCCGGATTGGGAGCATATTTGCGCTGTTTGCGCTGGCGATCCTATGTGCGCTGGCCCTGGCCGCGTTGGTTGATGCCTCCGGTAGTCATGATCTGCGTTCTGTTCGCGTGGCCGCGGTGGCTGGATGGGGCGCTGACTTCGAGATGCTCTTCCGGGACCTGTTCGCACCCGCTCTCGATGGCGCGGCGGGCGCGCTTTCTGAAGCGTTGGGTACAGAGTTTGAAACCAACCGCCGCAGCGGACTTTTCATCCTGCTTGGCCTGATCCTGTTCCTGCCCTGGCTGCGGGCGAATGCGTACAAAGGTGGGCTTCGCCCGTCACTCTTCACAGCGCTGTTCATGGGCGGGCTCGCTTCTGTCGCAGTCGTCATCGCGACGGCTCTGGACTGGCCGGGCGATGTGTTTAATCGTGGGCTGATCACGGGCGTGCTCATCGGCCTGCCTTTCATCGGGCTGGCGATCAGCAATGTGTTCTACCATCTGGCCCGCAAGGAAAAGACGGGCTTTTCCTTCAGTATGGGCTGGGAGCGGGGCATCGCCGCGGTGATCTATTTCACGGTCGCACTTGGGGCCGCCTCCCTCATGGAACTCACCGCCAGCAGTTCCGCCTATGCCTGGGTGCTGACCCTTTCGCTCATGCTGCTCATCATCGGCGCTGTGGAGGTCCACACCAGCCAGTATCGCGGCCAGCAGCAGGATGTGTTTCGCGGCGCTGGGCTGGTCCTCATCGCTATTCCCGTCACAACCTGGCTTGTCTTTGTGGCCGATTGGATGATCCTGATCGGCATGCTTCCAGGGGAAACCATCTGATGATTGCGAACATCACACTCGTCATTCCAGATTATGACGAGGCGATTGCTTACTTCACGGGCATGCTGGGCTTTGATGTGGTCGAGGACACGCAAATGTCTGAGACAAAGCGGTTTGTACGGGTGCGCCCACGCGGCGGGGACACGTGTTTACTGCTGGCCCAGCCCAAAAACGACACCGAGCGTGCCGCTATCGGTAATGCAGCCGGCGGGCGGGTCGCCTTCTTCCTTCACACAGATGATTTTCAACGTGAATACAGTGCCTTGGAGACCTCGGGCGCTGAGTTTACAGGTGCGATACGCCATGAGGCCTATGGCACGGTGGTGGTGTTCAAGGACCCCTGGGGAAATCTCTGGGATCTGGTGCAGCCTGCCGAGTGAATTCTCCGTTGCGCTGCAGCAACACGCAATGGACTTGCGCAGCCTGACCGGAAGCACCGTGAAACAGCAAGATCTATTCTGATTTTGATCGATTATCAGAATCGAATCTCTATTTTTCTTTATTCCTTGCAAAATATACGCGCCAAATGGCATATTATTGGGAGAATAATTGTCGCCAAAGGCGCGTTTTGGAGGAATATCCGCCATGGGACAGGCCAAGCCACAGATTTCCGTGCCTTCACCGGCCTTCCGCCCTGGCGATACGCCTGACTTCGACAAGCTCGGCCTGCCGCGCCCCGGTGATCATCCCCGCCCTGACATTCTGGCCGATGCCAGCGAGACCCTGCCACTGTCGTTTGGACTGGTCGGCGTGCTCGACGAGGCTGGCAAGGCTGTGGGCGACTGGAACCCCAATCTGGACCCCGAAACCCTGCGCCAGGGCTTGAAAACCATGGTTCTGACGCGCGCTTATGATGACCGCATGTTGAAAATGCAGCGCACCAAACGGCTCAGCTTCTACATGAAATGCCTCGGAGAAGAGGCCGTGGCAGTGGCTGCCGCCCAGGCGCTGGCCGATGAGGACATGATCTTCCCATCCTATCGCCAGCAGGGCGCGCTCTTGCAACGCGACGCTGATCTGGTGGACATGATGTGCCACTGCATTTCGAATGAAAAAGACAATCTGCTCGGTCGCCAATTGCCCGTGCACTACACAAACAAGGACCTCAACTGGTTCTCGATTTCCGGAAATCTCGGCACCCAGTTCCCGCAGGCTGTTGGCTGGTCCATGGCGTCTGCGCTTAAGGGTGAGACCGCGATTGGTGCGAGTTGGATTGGCGATGGCACCACCGCGGAAGGCGACTTCCACGGTGCGATGACGCTGGCCTCCACCTACAATGCGCCAGTGGTTTTGAATGTGGTCAACAATCAGTGGGCCATCTCGATGCACAATTCGATTTCCGGCGGCAAGGCACCCTCATTCGCCTCCAAGGCTATCGGCTATGGCATTCCCGGCATTCGCGTGGACGGAAACGACTTCCTGGCCGTCTATGCCGTTACACAGTGGGCAGCGGAGCGCGCGCGCAATGGTGGCGGCGCAACGCTGATTGAGCTGTTCACCTATCGCGGCGAAGCGCACTCAACATCAGATGATCCGTCCAAGTATCGCTCCAAGAACGAGTATGAGGCCTGGCCCCTGGGTGACCCTGTGGAGCGTCTTCGCGCCCACCTGATAGCGGAAGGCGAATGGACGGCGGAAGACCACGAGGCATGGGAGGCCGACTGCAAAGCTCGCGTGTCTGCCGCGTGGAAAGAGGCCGTCAGTTACGGCACGCTGGAAGATGGCCCCCACGCGCCAGTGCCGACCATGTTCGACGACGTGTTTGTCGAGCAGCCCTGGCACATCCGCCGTCAACGCCAGGAGTTGGGTGTTTAGACGTCAAGCCGCTTTCCCGGATGCCCGAAGGGTGACCGGGACCTTCATCACACATTGCGCTCGTATTTCGGAGATCCCGGGTCTGCGCTGCGCTTCGCCCGGGACAATCGGAGGTTTAGATGCCCCAGATGAATATGATCCAGGCGCTGACAGACGCCATCGACCTGAAACTGCGCGACGATGAATGCGTCGTCACGTTTGGCGAAGATGTCGGCTATTTTGGTGGCGTGTTCGGCGTCACCCGCGGGTTGCAGGAAAAGCACGGCACAGCCCGGGTTTTCGATGCGCCGATCAATGAAGCGGCGATTATCGCCATGGCCATGGGCCTGGCCACCAATGGCATGCGCCCGATCGCAGAAATCCAGTTCGCGGACTATATCTTCCCCGGCTTTGACCAGATCCTTTCAGAGCTGAGCCGTATCCGCTATCGCTCGGCCGGCCAGTACACCGCGCCCGTGACGATCCGCACGCCCTGTGGTGGAGGCATATATGGCGGCCAGACCCATTCCATGAGCCCGGAAGCCTTTTTCACCCACATTCCGGGCCTCGTCGTCGCCATGCCGTCCAACCCCTATGATGCCAAGGGCCTGCTGACAGCTTGCATCGAGAGCGACGACCCCGCGCTCTTCTTCGAGCCGAAACGGCTCTACAATGGCGCGTTTGATGGCGATCCGAACAAGCCCCAGGCCAGCTGGAAAGACCATCCCAAGGGCGAGGTGCCGCAGGGCCACTATACCGTGCCGATTGGCGTTGCCGATGTCGTGCGCGAGGGCAAGGATGTCACCGTGATCGCCTATGGCACCATGGTGCATGTGGCCCAGGCAGCAGCAGAGCGCGAAGGCGTTGACGCCGAGATCATCGATCTGCGCACGCTCATCCCCTATGACATTGATACCGTCGCGCGCTCGGTTCAGAAAACCGGGCGCTGCGTAATCTTGCATGAGGCGCCACGCACATCCGGCTTTGGCGCTGAACTGGCCGCCCAGATTCAGGAAGACTGCTTCTACCATCTGGAAGCGCCCATCCAGCGCGTCACGGGCTGGGACACACCGTATCCCCACGCCCATGAATGGTCGTACTTTCCAGGCCAGGACCGGGTTGCTCGCGCCCTGAAGAAAACCGTGGAGTTTGCTTAAGTCATGGCCAGGCACGCGATCAAAATGCCCGATGTGGGCGAAGGTGTTGTCGAGGCAGAAATCGTCGCCTGGCATGTGAAGGTCGGCGATACGATTGAAGAGGACGACGACCTTTGTGATGTGATGACCGACAAGGCGACGGTGGAAATCCCCGCGCCGGTTTCCGGCGTGATTGCCGCTCTCAATGGGGCGGAAGGCGACACGATACCCGTGGGCACAGAAATCGTGATCATCGAAACCGATGCAGCGGTTGAAGTTGATGTTGCGGCTGGAGACTCAGGGGCAAGCCCGGGACCGGCCGAGGACGGCAAGCCCGCGTCCCCGGGCAAAGACCCCGAGCCCGCCCCACACAAATCGCCGACGCCAGCACCTGCGCCCATCGCTCAAACACAACGCAGCGGCAAGACTCTCGCCAGCCCCGCCGTACGTGCCCGCGCTCTGGAACTGGACATTGATCTGGCCGCCGTGCCCGGCACCGGACCCGCGGGCCGTGTGCTTCGCGAAGATCTCGATGACTTCGCCGCTGCGGGAGGACGCCTCATCTCGAAAGCGGGCGAGAGTGGCGGCGCCAACCGCACGCCAAAGGCCGGGGTGACCGAAGAGAAAGTCATCGGCCTGCGCCGCAAGATCGCGCAAAACATGGAAGCGGCCTGGACCGTGCCCATGATCACCTATGTCGAGGAGATCGACGTTACCGAGGTCGAGGCCCTGCGCAAATCGCTGAATGGCGACCGCGCCGAGGGTCAGCCCAAGCTGACGATGCTGCCTTTCCTCGCCACCGCGCTGATCAAGGCCCTCGCCGGCGTGCCCCAGGCCAATGCCCATTATGACGCTGAGGCCGGCACGCTCACCAAATTCGAAGGCGTCCATCTCGGCGTCGCTACGGCCACTGATAAGGGCCTGATGGTTCCCGTACTGCGCCACGCCGAAGCGATGGATGTCTGGCAGATGGCCGGCGAGCTGGCGCGCCTGTCTAAAGCCGCGCGCGAGGGCAGCGCGAAGCGCGAGGAGCTGTCTGGCTCCTCGATCACCATCACGTCCCTCGGCGCGATTGGCGGGATCACCACAACGCCGATCCTCAACACACCGGAAACCGCGATCATCGGCGTGAACAAGATGGTCGAGCGACCTGTGTTTGACGGCGCTGGCCGCGTCGTGCCTCGCCTCTTCATGAACCTGTCGAGCAGCTTCGATCACCGCATCGTCGACGGCTATGAATGCGCGGTGCTGATCCAGAAAGTCCGCACCCTGATGGAAAGCCCTGCGCGGCTGTTTATGTAGGCGTCCTATGACCACCAAGAAAACCTGCCATACCCTTGTCGTTGGCGGCGGGCCGGGCGGCTACCCGGCCGCGATCCGCGCCGGTCAGCTGGGTCTCGATACCATCCTTGTGGAAGCCGGGCGGCTGGGCGGCACCTGCCTCATCCGCGGCTGTATTCCGTCCAAGGCGATCATCCATGCTGCCTCAAAGATCGAGGAGATGCGTGCGCATGCGAACGGCGGCGCCGGCGCCATGGGCATCACGCTGACAGCTGCGCCACAGCTCGATATGGCCGGGCTTCGCAGCTGGAAAGATGGCATTGTCGATCAATTGTCCGGCGGCGTTGGCGGCTTGCTGAAAGCGGCCAAGGTGCAGCACATCCATGGCTGGGCGACCTTCAAGACCGCCAAGACCTGCACGGTGCAGACCGATGATGGCGAAATCGAAGTCACCGCCGAGAATGTGATCCTGGCGACCGGAAGCCGTGAGACCGAACTCCCCTTCCTGCCCTTTGGCGAGGATGTGATCAGTTCCACCGGCGCGCTTGACCTGACCGAAGTGCCGGAAACCCTTGCCGTGATCGGCGCGGGCTATATCGGCCTGGAACTGGGCATCGCCTTTGCCAAACTCGGCTCAAAGGTCACGTTTGTGGAGATGGGCGACGCCATTCTGCCCTCCTATGACAAGGAGCTGACCCGCCCCGTCGCGGCCTGGTTGAAAGCCCATGGCGTGGACGTCCACCTCGGCGCGAAAGCGACCGGAAAAGGCACGTCCAAAGGCAAGCAGGTCCTCAAATTCGAGGACAAGGATGGCAAGGCGCGCACCACCCGCGCCGACAAGATTCTCGTCGCCGTGGGCCGTCGTCCGTGTACGGAAGGGTGGGGCCTTGAGGCCATGGGCCTGGATATGGACGGCCCGTTTGTAAAGGTGAACGAACGCTGTGAAACCGCTATGCGCGGGGTCTATGCCATTGGCGACGTGACCGGCGAGCCGATGCTGGCCCACCGCGCCACGGCCATGGGTGAGGCGGCGGCTGAGATCATCTCCGGCAAGAAGCGCGTCTTCGATCCGCGCGGGGTCGCCGCGGTGTGCTTTACCGAGCCTGAACTGGTTGGCGTAGGTCTGACGCCCGATGAAGCAAAAGCGGCAGGCGAAAATGTGATCACCGGCAAATTCCCCATGGCCGCGTCTGGCCGGGCTCTGTCGATGGAGGCGGCGGGCAGCAAGGGCATGGTGCGCATCACCGCGCGCAAATCAGACCATGTAATCCTCGGTATCCACGCCGTTGGCGCCCATGTGGCGGAGCTGTCGGGCGAGTTCGCCCTGGCGGTGGAGATGGGCGCGGTGCTGGAAGACCTCGCTGGCACCATCCACGTCCACCCAACGCTGTCCGAGACCATAATGGAAAGCGCACTCGCCGCCCTGGGCCACCCCATTCACATCGCGGCGCGCTAGTCGACTTCTTTCCGCCCGTTCAGGCCGATAAAAGCGAACAGCATTGCCCCGGCAACGCCGACAATGCTGCCGCTCACGAGCAGTCGTTCCGCATAAGGATCAGTGGTAATAAGAAGAACTGCACCAACCGCCGCGACGAGAATACCGATCGCGGCTGCTGCAAAGGCGAGGCCGGCAAAAAACGCGTCGATAGAATTGCGGTCTTGAGAATCTGTTGAGGACGTTTTCATGTGTCTGCTCCTTATAGAGGGGCACCTATCGCCCCTTCAGCATATCCCCGACCGCCATGGCGGTGGCGCGGGCGACCAGCCAGGGTGTCTTTGTCTGATTGTGGGTGTGGCGAGTGAAATCGATGCAGTTTGAGCCGGTCAGATGATAATCATAGCCGATTTTACGGCGTGCGCGGGCGTCCGTCAGGTAGGGGTCACCCTTTGCGCGGCCATGGTGCTTGACGCTTCTTCCGTCGGCAAATTCCACGATGGACTGGCTGATCACACCGCCTTGTTTTCCATTGTTTGAGACAATGCGCCCGCCAAATGTGACGACGCCATAATGGCGCAGAACGCCGCCGAACCGCACGGACACCACGTCACCAGGCTGGAAGTCATGATCGGTTTTCATTGATAAACGATAAGGCTTGTTTGGTTGGCGTGCAAGTGGTTTTATTGGGCAACGATAAAGCTGGGGAGAACATCATGGATGCCGTCGACAAGGCGCTGGAAACGCAGCTGGCGAACATTGAGGCCAAGACTGGGACGTCGCTGCCCGAGCTCTACAGCCTGGTACTTGGTCAGGGGTTTGAAAAACACGGGCAGATGTTGGCCTGGGCGAAGTCCGAACTGGGCCTTGGCCATGGCGATGCGAATGCACTGGTGCATATGGCGCGGAGGTCCGTTGAAACGGCGCCAGAAGCTGATCCGATTGACGCGATCTACACCGGCAAGAAGGCTCATTTCCGAAGCATACACGATGCACTAATGGCGCGGTTTCAGGCGTTTGGAGACTTTGACGTTGCGCCAAAGAAATCGAATGTGTCCCTGCGGCGCAGGAAACAGTTTGCGCTGATTGGACCCAAGACCCAGTCCCGGTTTGAAATCGGTATAAACCTGAAGGGCGAGGCCGAACATCCTCTGCTCAAGGCGGAAAAACCTGGCGGGATGTGTCAGTTCACCATTTCGCTGACGTCCGAAGACGAGATTGACGATGCGATGATCGCGATCGTTCGGCGCGCCTATGAAGCGGCGGGCCAATCGGGGGCCCAGATAAGCTCGCCGTCTTCTTTGTAGATCGCCTCGGTTGGTCGTCGGTCCAGCAGGTCGAGCACGGTCTCGCTGGGACGGCACAGCTTCACGCCCTTCGGTGTGGCGACCAAAGGTCTGTTCACCAGAACCGGGTGCGCCAGCATTGCTGTGAGCAGCGACTCGTCAGTCACACCCTCTTCCAACAGCCCCAGCTCTGCGGCGGGTGATTTTGTCTCACGCAGGGCCTGGCGCGGGGTCAGGCCGGCGGCGGCAAACAGGGCAAGCAATTGCGGGCGCGTCCAGCCGGTATCGAGATACTCGACGACCTCCGGAACATAGCCCGCCGCCTCAGCAATCGCGACCACATTGCGCGAAGTCCCGCAGGCCGGGTTGTGGTGGATCACGATGGGGAAAGGCTCAGTCATCGGTGCCTCCTTTGCCGAAAAGATACCCACACACTGCCCAGGCGAGCACCGCGCCGGAGAATTGGCCCAACCAAAACCCCGGCACATCAACAGGGCGCACGCCGGCAAATGTGTCACTCAGGGCGCGGGCTATGCTGATGGCCGGGTTGGCGAAGCTTGTGCTGGCGGTCCACCAATAGCCGGCCGCGATGGCCAGCGCGACGGAGGCCGGCACGGCATTGGGCGCATAGCGGATCGCGCCAAAAATCGCGAAGACGAGCGTAAATGTGGCCACCCCTTCGGACAGGATTTGTGCCGAGCCGCTGCGCTCGGTCTCGGAAAACTGGATGATCGGCAGCTCGAACATGGCATGGACCAGCCAGGCGCCCGCGACACAGCCCATCACCTGAAGCGCCACATAGATGGCGCCCATGGCCGGGTCGATCTCTCTGCGAAGCGCAAAAGCCAGCGTGACAGCGGGGTTGAAATGGGCGCCTGAAACGGGCCCAAGCGTGGCCACCAGCACCCAGAGGATCGCCGCGGTCGCCGCAGTGTTGCCAAGCAGGGCCACGCCATCATTCCCCGCGCTGAGATTGGCCGCCAGAATGCCCGAACCGACCACGGTGCCCGTGAGCAAAAGCGAGCCCAGAAACTCAGCAAACAGTCGCCGTCCCTGGTCCATGATGATCCCTCCCCGACCTGTGTCGCTCGCCTAGTGCGACCACAACCCTGCGTCAACGTTTGGTCCCCCCTGTCAAACGTGATGCGCCTGCGCTATTTGCCTATCCTATGAGCAAGAGCCCGGAAGAAACCACCTACGACCTGTTCAAACAGGCGCTGGCAACCACCGCGAAAGCGATGAGCGCCCAGCGTGAGATCGAGGTGACCTATTCCAGCGATGGGCCGCGCGCGACGCCGGAGAAAATCGTCCTGCCGCCACCGCCGCGTGAGCTTTCGCCGCTGCTGGCGACCCGCGCCCGTGGCCATGCCGATGCGCTGGCGTTGCGACTGGCCCATCACGACGCCGATGCCCATGCGGTGCACCGCCCCCAGGGCGATTTGCAGCGCGCCGTTTATGAAGCCGCCGAAACCGCGCGGATCGAAAGCCTTGGCGCGCGCGCCATGACCGGCACAGCTGGCAATCTCGATGCGGTGCTGGAAGAAAACATCGAGGCCGGGCGCTACGCGGTTGCGTCCGATGACAGCCAGGCCGCTCTGGCCCCGGCGCTGGAATTTCTGCTGCGCGAAAAACTGACGGGCCGGCCCTTGCCGGAAGCCGCCCAGAAAGTCGCCGACAGCTGGCGCCAGGAGGTGCAGGCCCAGACCGGCGGCGCCCTGGATCGGCTGGAAGACCTGATCCAGGACCAGGCCGGTTTCGCCAAAGCCATCCGCGATATCATCCGCGATCTCACCCAGGGCGACGCCTCCGACGATGCCGAGCCCGAGGAGAGCGACGACACCGCCCCCGACGAAGACGACCAGACCGACAACGACAATAATGAAGGTCAGCGCCCGGAAGAGGAAATCGGCTCCAGCGCCGAACAGCCCGATAACGGCGACAGTGAAGAGATGGATGGCGAGGACGCCAACGTCCAGGTCGAGGCCGACGCGGACATGATGTCCGATGACAGCCCTGACGAGAGCGATGAGGGCGCCCAGCCTATCCGCCCGAATTTCCAGCCCGGCGAAGACCGGCCTGACTTCCGCTATCAGACCTTCACCACCCAGTATGACGAGATCGCCAAGGCAGAAGACCTGTGCGATCCCGAAGAGCTGGCCCGCCTGCGCGCCTATCTCGACCACCAGCTGCAAAGCCTGCAGGGCGCGGTGTCAAAGCTCGCCAACAAGCTGCAGCGCCGGCTGATGGCCCAGCAAAACCGGTCCTGGAGCTTTGACCTGGAAGAAGGCGTGCTCGACACCGCCCGCCTCACCCGCGTCGTCACCGACCCCACCGCGCCGCTGACCTTCAAGCAGGAAGACGACAGCAAGTTCCGCGACACGGTGGTTACGCTGCTGCTGGACAATTCCGGCTCCATGCGCGGGCGCCCGATCATGGTGGCGGCCCTGTGCGCAGATATTCTGGCGCGCACGCTGGAGCGGTGTGGCGTCAAAGTGGAAATCCTCGGTTTCACCACCAAGGCCTGGAAGGGCGGTCTGTCACGCGAGTCCTGGGTGAAGGCGGATAAGCCTGCCGCGCCGGGTCGCCTGAATGATCTGCGCCACATCGTCTATAAGGGCGCCGATGCGCCATGGCGGCGCGCGCGGCGCAATCTTGGCCTGATGATGCGCGAAGGCCTGCTGAAAGAGAATATCGACGGTGAGGCCCTGCTCTGGGCCCATGAGCGCCTGCGTGGGCGATCTGAGGCGCGGAAAATCCTGATGGTGATCAGCGACGGCGCGCCGGTGGACGATTCCACCCTGTCGGTGAATGTCGGCAACTATCTGGAGCGCCATTTGCGCCAGGTGATCGAGGATATCGAGACGAAATCCCCGGTGGAACTCATCGCCATCGGCATTGGCCATGATGTGACGCGCTATTACCAGCGCGCGGTGACCATTGTGGACGCTGAACAGCTCGGCGGGGTGATGACCGAACAGCTCGCCAGCCTGTTCGACCCCGAAGGCCCCGCCCCCGAAGCCATGGCCGTGCCCCCCCTCGCCGGCGCCAGCGTATCCGGCGCTACGGCAGGCGCTCCCAGCTATGGCAAAGGTGGATCCGTGGGCCTTGGCCGCGCGGTGAGGAAGACGAGCTTGCAGGAGGTGAAGGGGGCGAGGGGGTAGGCGGCTACGGGCGTAGAAGGAGACATCGTCACTGCAAAGAGGATCAATGGCGGATAAGCGGTTTTGTTGGGAACTTTGCCTGCCAAGTCTCGATTACGAATAGGCTGACATTGCCCGCAGAGTGAATTGCTAATCGAGCTATTCTGGCATCGACTCGCCTAAACCCACGCTCGCGTCCATGCGCATCGCCGACATGCGTTCTCAAGGAGCCAATTCCCTGAACAACAGATGATAGGCCACCAAGCACTGTTTTTATGTCTGCGACGGCATCTTGTGGAAGGTCGGTTCTGTCCGGTGATAAGCCAAGTGGTTCCCGGACGGCTCGGTACAGACTGGTAATATCGCGCTTATTTGGTA
>JBCCAA010000111.1:0-5455 GCA_039815055.1 Pseudomonadota bacterium
CGGGTCTAGCACTCTGGAAAAGTCAGACCAACCGCAACGCGTATGTCCAGCGGGCGGATAAAGGCGTCGGTCTAGCACTCTGGAAAAGTCAGACCAACCGCAACATTCCAACGTGACCTCATCGGCTGCAATATGGTCTAGCACTCTGGAAAAGTCAGACCAACCGCAACAAGAAAACATTGGCGATATCAACGCTGTCGGGTCTAGCACTCTGGAAAAGTCAGACCAACCGCAACGGCAGGAAACGGCTTACGTGAAGCATGTGGGGTCTAGCACTCTGGAAAAGTCAGACCAACCGCAACGGACGTGCGGTACGAACCGCGATGTGTTTGGGTCTAGCACTCTGGAAAAGTCAGACCAACCGCAACTGTCGCATATCGGCGAACGCTCAGACATCATGGTCTAGCACTCTGGAAAAGTCAGACCAACCGCAACCACGTCGGGACGTTCGCGCGAATCACGAACGGTCTAGCACTCTGGAAAAGTCAGACCAACCGCAGATCAATGCTCACAGAGTGGTACGCTATTTCGTTTATTTGAATGAAGTGCTGCGAACAAAGCACGATCTGACATGCCCCCCGGCTGCTTCCAATATGCTTCCAAAACGGCAGCGGAGCGAGGTTAGTAATCGGAGCGCCTTCGATTTCCTTATTTAATTCAGACGGTTATTGGCGATCCCGACAGGATTCGAACCTGTGACCTACAGATTAGGAATCTGTTGCTCTATCCTGCTGAGCTACGGGACCGGATTTTGTGCTATGTAGCTCAGATTGCGCGTGCCGGGCAACGGCGGGCCGGTCATGAGGTGGGTGTGGGGCAAAGGCCTGGATATTCGATTGCCGTGACGCTGACGGGCGCGCTGGCCGCCTGTGGCGCGCCCGGGCCGATGGACGCGTTTGAGCCGGGCGAGACCGCGCGCGTGGTGCGCATCATTGATGGTGATGCGCTAGTGCTCGACACCGGCCAGTCGGTGCGTTTGGTCGGGGTCGAGGCACCGAGTTTCGGTCGAAATGGTGAGCCTGACGCGCCCCATGCCGAAGACAGCCGCCGTATGCTGGAAGACCTGGTGCTCGGCCGCGAGGTCCGGCTTTATTATGCCGGCCTGACGCGCGACCGCTATGATCGCGCCCTTGCCCATGTGGAAACGGCGGACCGGCTGGGGCCGCCCTATTGGGTGAATGATGAATTGGTGCGCCGGGGCGCTGTTCGCGTGCGCGCCTATCCCGACACCTCGCTTGGCGCTGACGCGCTGCATGTCAGCGAGCAAATCGCCCGCGAGACCGACGCTGGGCTGTGGGCCGTCAGGGCATACCAGCCCCGCGATGCCCGCGATGTGAGCGAGGAGGATCGCGGCTTCACGCTGGTGACCGGCATCCTTGGCCGCCGCGACCCGCCCCGCGGCGATGAATTTTCCTGCCGCCGGGTTCTGCTTGGCAGCGAACTTACCGTGCGGATCGAGCCCGGCGCGCTGGCCGCCTGCGATGCGCCAGAGGGACAACGCGTGGAAGTGCGTGGCTGGCTCAGCAATGGCGCGCTTTACCTCAATGCATCCGTGAACCTGCAGGCCCTGCCGGGCGTGCCGATGGCTGAAAACACGGCTGATTAAAGCAGAATAGGCTCTAAGTCGTGAAGTCGATAATCTCGGTGCGGCGTGGACGCTGCCAATACTGGTCGCCCAAGGTGCGCGAGGCATCAAACACCAGTCCGCTTTCCGCATCGAACAGGCCGGTGATCGAGGTGTAATCGTATTCGACTTCCGACAGGATCACCGAGCCATCGGTGGGGATCATGCCTGTGGGCACTGTCACCGGGTCTCCGGCAGTCAGAGCGGTCCAGTTGCTGGTCGCCTCGCTCCAGTCGACAATCGGTGTGACGCCATCAACATCGAAAATGATAGATGACACGCGGATGCGTACCGGCGTGAAATCATGGGGCGCCATGGTGATCACCCCGGAATTGAACACATTGGTCATTTCCGTGGCGTCGATGGTCGGCTGGCGCGTGACCAGATCCGCGACCGATGAGGCCACGTTCGTCACCTTCCGATCAACGATCAGCATGGTCGAGATTTCGACACAGCCGAAATAGAAGACGACCAGTACGGGCGCGATCAGGGCAAACTCAACCGCGGAGATGCCCTTTTCATCGCGCGCAAGGTCACGCGGGCGGCGGCGCAGGAAGCGACTAAAAAGGTTCATTGCGGAAGGCCTGTGTGGAAACCAACAGACGGGTGTCGTTGGGCATATTGGACATGGGCTTGGAAATAAGCGGCGTGATCAGCGTCCACTGGAAGTAGACGGTGACGACCATGATGTCTTCGCGGTCACCAAGCTCCCAGGGCAGGGCGGAATCGTCAAACGAGCCATCCATATTGGTGGGCACGGCGAAATTCACGGTGGGGAAGGCCGTCACTTCTCTCAAGGCGACATCCAGTCGGACATCACAATTGAACAGATTGGCCATGCGATCGCAGGTATTGTCCAGAAACTGTTGGCGGTCTGTGGAGATGACGCCGCTGGCCGTGGACTGGAACGCACCGGTGCGGATGTCGCGAGCAGCTTCATGGGCGCCAAAGTCCAACACCGTGGAGATTACAAAGATGATGCAGATCTCGAAGATGCCGATCAGTAGTAGAAAGAAGGGGCCGGCCACGAAGGCAAATTCAATGGCCGAGAGTCCGCGCGTATCTTGAAGGAACGCCTTTGGCCCCCGCAAGGCCAGGCGAGGGCGGTGAACGCGAGGGCGCGATTTCAACGCAAACATGAGGGAAGTCCTTTTAAGCACGCGTCCTTGTAACAGAACACGCTTGAGCCATCCTTTCGTGGGAATTTCGAATTTCAGCTAATTATTGTCTTTATATAGGTGAAGTGTTCGCGAGTTAACAAAAAGGCTTTCTAAATTAAGGTAAATGAATTCAGTATTTCAGTTCATAAACTTATATTACTGTTTAACTTCATTGAAATCGCTCTGGTCTATACCGACACCTGTTCCGGGAAACAAACCCGATAGCTCGGGACTGACTCAAACTGCATGATGGGAGTTTCCAATGCAAAAGCTTGCTCGTTTCTTCAACGACGAATCCGGCGCCACCGCCATCGAATACGGCCTTATTGCTGCTCTGATCGCTGTTGCGATCATCACGGCTGTGACCACACTCGGCACGAACGCTGGCGCGACCTTCAACGAGATCGCCAATGAAATGGAAGTGGCCTAAGTCTAGGCCCGTTTATTTCTGGCTTCGGCCAAAAAGGGAAAGCCGTCAGCTCAGCGCTGGCGGCTTTTTCTATTCAGGCTCTCATAAGACTGGCGCGCGTAACCATTCCTTCAAATTTGGCTGCGATTGGTAGGATTAAATAAAGAGGGCGTCATGATTTTACTATCAACTGTATTGGCCGTCGCGGTCCTGTTTCTTTGCCTTTATGCGGCGATCAACGACATTTCCCGGCTGACCATCCCGAATTGGCTCAACGGCCTGATTGCTGCGCTTGGATTCGCCGCGCTTGGTGTTTCCGGCCTCCCGCTGGCGGAAATTGGAATTCACGTCGGGATCGCGCTCGCGGTCTTTGTGGTGTCGTTCATTCTATTCTCGTTTGGCGTGTTCGGCGGCGGTGATGCCAAGATGATCCCGGCTGTCGCCCTGTGGATGGGTCCCGTAGCGATGGCGCCGTTTATGTTTTGGATGGCATTGATCGGCGGCATGATCGGCATTGTCGGCATCGTGTCGAAGAAAGCGCCGTTGCCCCACAACGCACCAACCTGGATGTGGAACGCCCTGAGCAAGGGCGAAGGATTGCCCTACGGCGTTGCAATTGCTGGCGGCGTCTTTGTCGCGGCCCCGCACTCGCCGCTGTTTCAATCGGCGCTGAATTCACTGAATTTAATCGGTTAACCCGGAATTAGGCGAAACCTGAAAATTTAATCCTGTCATGCGGGCAAATCGGCCCGCCATCGAGTTCAGAGGTCTGCCCATGTCGCCGATGCGCATCATCATCCTCCTGGTAGCAGCGGTCGCTGCGGCGGCCGCGGCATTGCTCGTTCGCAACATGGCCAACCAGCCGGCCCCACCGCCGCCAGCGCCCGTTGCGCCTGTGCAGGTCACAGAGGTGGTCGAAGTTCCGCAAACGCCTGTTCTTGTCATCACGCGCGATGTCCGCGTCGGCACGCTGCTCGGCCCAACCGACTTTGCGTGGATGGAATGGCCGGATGAGACCCTCAACGTCAATTACTACACTCAGGACCTGCAGCCGAACGCCGCTCAGGACCTTGCCGGATCGGTTGTGCGCACCGCCATGGTGATGAATGAGCCGGTTCGTCCACAGAAGATCGTGAAGAAAGGTGAGACGGGCTACATGGCCGCGCTGCTGGCAGAAGGCATGCGCGCCGTTGCTGTCGGCATCTCCACCAATTCCGCATCGGGTGGTTTTATTCTTCCCGGCGACCGGGTCGACATCCTGATGTCCCACACGATTCTGGTGAACCAGGGCAATGGCGACGAAAACCTTCCGACGACCACGGTGCTGATGGAGAATGTCCGCATTCTCGCCATCGACCAGATTTTCTCCGAAGGGGCTGCCGGCCAGTTCGCCATCGGTTCGACCGCCACAGTGGAACTCAATCCCGATGATGCGCGCCTGCTGATTACGTCAAGTAGCCTCGGTACGCTGTCCATGGTTCTGCGCTCGGCGCGCGATGCCGTCCCTGGCGGCCCGCTCATGTCGCGCCAGGACTTTCTCGTGGACATCGCCCCGATGGATGACAGCAATCCCGAAGAAGGTCCTCCCACTCTGGGTGTCCCCACGGTTCGCGTGACCCGCGCTGGCGCAACGAGCGTCGAAACACCGGCAGGAGGCTGATCGATGCCGCGTAGTTCTTTCAGATCCGCCGCATGCGCCCTGGCGCTTCTCGGCTTGCCGGTAGCCCCCGTGGTTGGCGAAGCTGTTAGCGACATCACGATCACACAGCCGGGCGAATCCAGCCTATCGCAGACTCTGACGCTCGGCGTGGACAAGTCGACCGTGATTGATCTGCCACGCTCTGTTGCCGACGTGGTGATCACCAATGCGGCGGTTGCCGACGCCGTGGTTCAGACGCGTGAACGCCTGATCTTCCGTGGCATCGCGGTCGGCAAAACCAATGCGTTTCTGTTTGACGATGACGGCAATGAGATCGTCAATTTCGAGATTTCGGTCGAAAACGATCTTCACGGCCTCGATGAATTGCTCGCTCGCCATATGCCCGGTGTGAACATCCATGCCGAGTCGGTGAACGGCAGCGTTGTGCTGACCGGCGGTGTCGACAGTGCGAATGAAGCGGCCAAGGTTATGGAACTGGTTGGCCTGTTTGGCGCGGGCGCCGTGGTCAACCACCTTGATATCGCCGCCGCAGATCAGGTTCTGCTGGAAGTGCGCATCGTAGAGATGCAACGCACCTATCTCAAACAGCTGGGAATCTCGAC
>JBCCAA010000050.1:0-21540 GCA_039815055.1 Pseudomonadota bacterium
CCGTTCAGCGGCGGCGACGTCGGCAATGCGGGTGACGATGTAGCCTATGAAGACGAGACCATTGGATTGCGATTGTCGTATTATGAATTTGGACCTGAGCCATGCGACTATGTGGATATCACGGTCTATTTACGGACCAACCGATCAATGCCGACAGAGTTCGGCACTGCAGTTTTAGCGCGGGCGTTGAGAGATGCTGAAGGACCATGCATTGTTCAGGACATTGAGGTTCGTGGCTATTCGTATGAAACGGGTAGTCGCGAGTATGACTTAGGTGTGAGTGGCCGCTTTGCTTCAAATGTCGCAACAATTCTGACCGACCTAGGCGTTTATCCTGAGCTGATAAGCTCGCGAGGTCTCGGGCGGGAAGGCAGCACCCCGGGAAATCCAAAAACGTCTGACAATCGGGTAGAAGTCCGACTCGAACTCTCGAATCCTTAGCTAGTCTCGATCACAGATGACCGAACTCCTTCTCCAAAACCTGCCCCTTATCGCGGCGCTGGCTGCTGCGGGCATAGCTGCGGGCCTGGCTGCCGGCCTGTTTGGCATTGGCGGCGGGGCGATCATTGTGCCGGTGTTGTTCTTCCTGTTCACCGGAATGGGGTTTGATGACCGGGCAATGCATGTGGCCGTGGCGACGTCTCTGGCGACGATTATCGTCACCTCGGCGCGCTCTGTGATGGCCCACCACAAGCGCGGTGCGGTGGATTGGGACGTGGTGAAATCCTGGACGCCGTGGATCGTCGTTGGCTCAGCGGGCGGCATGGTGTTGGCCGGCTATGTGCCGGGCCGCGGGCTGACCATTCTGTTCGGCGCGATGGCTTTTATCCTCGCCGCGCAGCTGTTTTTCGGACGCCCGACCTGGAAGCTGATGGATGATTTGCCCGGCGGGGCAGGGCGCGCGGGCCTTGGCATGGGCATCGGCACATTGTCAGCGCTGATGGGCATTGGCGGTGGCACGTTTGGTGTGTCGCTGCTGACCGTGTGCGGGCGCACCATTCACCAGGCAGTGGCCACGGCGGCCGGGTTCGGCATCGCCATCGGTGCCCCAGCGGCGATTATGGCCGTTTTCACCGGCTGGGGCCGCGAAGGGCTGCCGCCGTTTTCAGCCGGTTTCGTGAATCTGCCGGCCTTTGCGCTGATCTCGATCTTTACCGTGGCCATGGCGCCCGTGGGCGCGCGACTGGCCCACGCGCTGGACGCCCAGTTGCTGCGCCGGATGTTTGCCATTGTGCTTGTGATTGTCGGCGCGCGGATGCTGTATTCGTCTTTGTTTTAGTCCCGTCGCTGTGCGCACATGAATCGTGCTCAGGAAACAGTCTTCGTGTTGATCCCCGCTTCAGGCTTTGCTCTTCGCGATGGATCGCGCCCAGGGCTTTTGACCCAACCTACCGTGTTGCCGCCTACTGGCGCATTATCAGGTGTCCGCGGCGGAATTCATAGCTTTCCAGCTGAGACAGGAAGGTCATACCGAGCAGCGATTGGGTCAGCCCTTCGCGCAGCACCATGGCTTCGACATTGCGCACGGTGACCCGGCCAATGGAAATCTCATCCAGGCGAACAGATGCGCCCATTACCTCACCGCCAGCCGTGTTGATGGTCCAGCGAAAGTCTTCCGGCGCCAGGCGAATACCTATCCGCTGCGCGTCATTATAAGTGAGTGCCACGGTTGATGCGCCGGTATCGACCATGAACCGCACCGCCGTGCCATCCACGGCGGCAGACGCCCAGTAGTGGCCATCGTTTTCCAGCTTCAGCATCGCGGCGGTGGCCGACAGTTGAAACTCCTGCTCAGGTGCGGGCTGTGAAGCAGGCGCTTCGACTTCAGCAAGAACGGGTGTCTCAGGTCCTTGCGTACGCGGAGCGAGGATATCGCCCACAAGCCAGACCGCGCCGCCCACAATCAATCCACCAATGACCAGTTCCGAGAGTTTCAAGGGGGTGTATCCTCTCCGCGCTGGGGTGCCATGGCCGTCAACCGGTCGGGCAAAGCCTCTATAACAAGCTTGCGACCGGCATCATCCAGGCGCGCCCAGTTTGCAATTTCATTGAGCGTGCGTCCGCATCCCAGACACTGCCCAGACAGACCGTCTATCGCACAGACCTTTATGCAGGGTGAAATGATTGGAGAATGTGTCACGAAAATGCCTCTAGAATCGTACATAGAGTAATTACAGCGGTGATGCTAAAATTGAGCTCAATATTGAACAAAAGAGACTGACGCCTCAATCTATGGCAATGCCTTAAACGAATTGGAAGATTTGTCGCGCAAATGTGCGCTTGAACCTGCCGGGAGACCTGCCGTTGGATAGCCTGACTTCTTCCGACACCCCGTTTGATGATGTGCGGTCCCTTATCCTGCAATCGGTAGAACCCGACGCCGAAGCTCGCGACGCGGTGTGGGATGCTTTGCTGACGATGGGCCGAAAGGGAGACTTTGGCCGTTTGGGCCAGTCCGCCGCCTGGCTCTCGGCTTGGCAAAGGCGTTTCCCGCCGAGGATATCCAATCCATCGCTCACAATGTTTGCCGGTGCCCATGGGCTGCGCGGCGAGGATGTGACTTTGTCGTCCGATGATGACACGCGCCGGCACGTGAGCGCATTGAAAGAAGGCACAGCCCCGCTTGCGGCCATTGCCGCCCAGGTTGGCGCAAACATCCGGGTGTTTGAACTTGCGCTGGAGAAGCCCACCGGAAACATCGTGGAAACGGCAGCCATGTCCGAGCGCGAGTGTGTCGCGACCATGGCCTACGGATTTGAAGCGTTGGAAGGTGAGCCGGATGTGCTCGCCATTGGAGTGATTGGTGCCGGTATAGGCACCGCGGCCGCGGCTGTGGCATGCGCCCTATATGGTGGATCGCCAAACTACTGGGTTCGCCCCGGCCCCGGCACGCCGTCGGGCATGACAGATCGCCGGGCTGCGCTGGTCAATGCCGCGCTCACCCGACACCGTGGCCATATTGAGGACCCATTGGAAGCATTGGCACGCCTGGGCGGACGCGAAATGGCCGCCTGCGCGGGGGCGATTATTGCGGCGCGCATTCAGGGTGTGCCGGTCTTGCTGGACGGGTTCGCCACGACGATTGCCGCGGGTGTGGTCCACGCCGTATCGCCCCGCGCCCTCGACCATGTCATGGCAGCCCACGCCACGGGCCGCCCGGCACACCAGGCCGCGCTTGAGCGTTTGGACCTTAAGCCCCTGGTTGAGTTTGAGTTTCAGACCGGCGGAGGGCTCGGATCAGCCTCGGCAATTGGTGTGCTGAAAACGGCCTGTGCGCCCTTTATTGCCGAGCCTGCCGCAGACTAGCGTGCGTCACGTTGACGTTTACGTCCGCGTAAAGTTTGCTGCGAGCGGAAACTCAGCTATTCTATTGAAAAGTCGTGCTGGAGAGGATGCGCCATGAATCTTGAATTTTCGCCTGAAGAGATTGCCTTCCGGAATGAAGTTCGCACCTTCATCGATGAAAATTATCCTGAAGAGCTGAAACAGGTCGCCGGTCGAGAAGACCTGACACGTGAGCTGTTTCTCGCCTGGCATAAGATCCTCGGTAAGAAAGGCTGGTCCACACCGTCTTGGCCGGTCGAATATGGCGGCACCGGCTGGACCGCCACCCAGCGATACATCTGGGGTGAGGAAAACGCACGCGTCGACGCCATGATGCCGTTGCCCTTCGGTGTTCAGATGGTCGCGCCAGTGATCTACACCTTTGGCAATGACGCCCAGAAAGAACGGTTTCTGCCGAAAATCAGGTCTGGTGAAGAATGGTGGTGCCAAGGCTATTCTGAGCCAGGCGCAGGATCCGATCTTGCCTCACTGAAGACAACAGCTGTGCGCGATGGCGACCACTATGTTCTGAACGGTCAGAAAACCTGGACGACCCTTGCTCAGTATGCCGATTGGGGCTTCTTCCTTTGCCGCACAGACCCCGACGCGGAGAAACCGCAGCAGGGCATCTCATTCATCCTGGTCGATATGACGACACCGGGAATCGAAGTGCGTCCAATCATAATGTTGGATGGCGGCCATGAAGTGAATGAAGTGTGGTTGACCGATGTGCGCGTGCCTGTCGAAAACCGCGTCGGTGAAGAGAATATGGGCTGGACCTACGCCAAGTTCCTCCTCGCCCATGAGCGCTCTGGCATCGCCGGTGTGGCTCGCTCCAAGCGCGGCGTTGAGCGTCTGAAAGAGATCGCTTCGACCGAGCTGCTGGATGGTGATGCTCTGATCAAGGACACTGATTTTGCCCGCAAGGTGAGCCAGTTGGAAATCGACCTTACGGCGCTGGAATTTACAGAGCTGCGCACGTTGGCCCGCGAAAGTGAGGGCAAAGGCCCGGGGCCGGAAAGCTCTATCCTGAAGATCAAAGGCACAGAAATCCAGCAGCGGTTGACCGAGCTGACGCTTGAAGCGGTAGGCGTATTTGGCGCCCCGTATCATCGCGGTTTCCCGATGGAGGGCGACAATGCTTTCCCGATTGGGCCGGATTACTCACACGCGGCCGCGGAGAATTATTTCAACTTTCGCAAGACCTCGATCTATGGCGGCTCCAACGAGATTCAGCGCAATATCATCACCAAAATGATCCTGGGGCTGTGATTATGAGGTCTCTGACAAAAACGCTGAGCGCTGCGGCATGCACAGCGCTCCTCGCATCGTGCACAACGACGGCTGAAGCCCCTGGTGAGGCTGTCACAGAGGCGGGGTTCACTCCTCCGCCGGTGGGCACGGAGATCGACTGGACCTTTGTCTATGGGGAAGGCGACAGTGATGAATCGACCTCGCGGGTCGTCGCCACGGGGCAGGATTTTGCCATATACCTGTCTGATACGTCATACGGTGGCAGCGATCCGTTTGACTATTACGTCGAGTTCTCCGGAGTGTTCTTCACCATGTGTGACGGGCCGATGCCATCTGCGGCAGAGCGGGAGGCAGCTCTCGCGCTGTGGCCGCTTGCGGCAGGCAACTCGTCGAGTGTCAGCGGAGACTGGGGTGGAGACGTCATCATTGGCGAGCAGGCGTCCATCCTGGTGGGCAAGGGTATGTCAGACGTGGTCTGGACCGACTTCAGCTACACCGAGGATGGTACGGTCTTTACCGACAAGTCGGCCGTATCTCTGGAGCTTGGAACGGTCGTGGAAATGCGATGGGATGACGGTGCGCTAGATCTGGTGCGCGCGATACGTCCCGGTACCGCCGATCCCGGCACTGTTTTGGTTGATAAACCAAAAACACTGGGTAACTGCGCGGCGCTTATCAAAGAAAACTAAGAAACTATTCGCGAGGCGACCAGCCCGCCAGGAGGATCAAGATGGATTTCAATTTCACCGAAGAACAAACGATGATCCGCGACAGCCTCGCCCGGCTGGTCCGCGAACAATATGACTTCGACACCCGTCGTGAGGCTATTCAAAGCGACGCGGGCTGGCGTCCGGAAATGTGGGCCACATTTGCCGAGCTGGGTCTGAACATGGCGCCCTTCAGCGAAGAAGACGGCGGCCTGGGCGGTGGTCCACTGGACGCCATGGTTGTCATGGAAGAATTTGGCAAAGGCCTCGTAGTTGAGCCCTATCTTCCCTCGGTTGTGTGTGCCGGCACGGCGCTGTCCAAGGGCGGGTCGGATGCGCAGAAAGAAGAGTTCCTTTCTGGCATCATGTCGGGTGAGATGACTTTTGCCTATGCGTGGGCAGAGCCACGTGGGCGCTATAATCCGGCCCATCTGGAAACCACCGCAAAGGCCGATGGTGGCGATTATGTCCTCAATGGCCAGAAGGCCGTTGTGATTGGTGCGCCTTGGGCGACACATCTCATCGTATCTGCACGCACGGGCGGCGCTGCCACCGATTCCGGCGGGGTGTCCGTATTTATCGTGGCCAAGGATGCTGATGGTGTGACCACCCGCGACTACCCAACGGTAGACGGGCGGCGCGCCAGCGAGGTGTATTTTGAGAATGTCAAAGTCGCCGGCGATCACCGTATCGGCGATGATGGCGCAGCGCTCCCATTGTTGGAACAGGTCAACGATCATGCCGTCGCGGCCCTTTGCGCCGAGGCGTGTGGCGCCATGGGCGTGGCCCATGCTCAAACCGTCGACTACTCCAAACAGCGCAAACAGTTCGGCACGCCCATCGGCAAATTCCAGGTTCTGCAGCACTGCATGGTCGACATGTTCATGGAGCATGAGCAGTCGATTTCCATGACCTATATGGCGACCCTGAAACTCGATGAGGATGCCGACGAACGCGCCAAGGCGGTCTCAGCCGCCAAGGTGCGTATCGGCCAGGGCGCTCGCTTCATTGGCCAGTCTGCCGTGCAGATCCACGGCGGTATGGGCGTGACTGATGAGCTTGCAATCGGTCATTATTTCAAGCGCCTGACCCTTCTGGAAAATGAGTTCGGCGGCGTGGATCATCACATGCGACGGTTCACTGCAGTCAGCCAGAAAGACCTGCCGGTCGCAGCCGAGTAGGGCTGCTTGACGCCTTACCAGCCACGGGTCACCTTCAGCGAAAGTTCAAGCGCGAGGGAGACCGGAATGACCATTCCAAGATGTCTGGCGGCTGCACTGGCCGCCAGTTTGATTTTCGCTTCGCCACTTGCGGCCCAGGATGAGGCCCAAGCGCCGCCGCCCAATCCCTGCGAGAGTGGGCCATACACCCAGTTCGATTTTTGGGTGGGTCATTGGGACGTGCACGACAGTGAGGGCATCCTTCAGGGCCACAATCTGATTACCAAGGAAGAAAATGGATGT
The DNA here is from genome assembly GCA_039815055.1 of Pseudomonadota bacterium. Classification (GTDB taxonomy): domain Bacteria; phylum Pseudomonadota; class Alphaproteobacteria; order Caulobacterales; family Hyphomonadaceae; genus UBA5336. Next base: position 6,749 of record JBCCAA010000050.1, read on the forward strand.
CTGGTGTTGGAGCGTTGGACGTCGGTCACCGGCTCAACAGGTCAAAGCTATAACTACTATGATCCCGGCATCGATGCCTGGCGACAGGTTTGGGTCAGCCAGGGCATTACCATCGACTATAAAGGCGGCGTTGATGCGTCCGGAGCTATGGTCCTGTTCGGCGACATCGCTTACCGCAGCGGCGCGCGCTATCCATTCACAGGACGATGGGAGCTGCTGGATGATGGCGCGGTGAAACAGTCCTTCCAGCAGTACAATCCTGACGCGGCGGACTGGGTCGACTGGTTCACGGGATACTATACGTTGCGCGAAGACGAGGCCGCTGACTAGTTTGCCCGTCGCCACGCAGCAAAGGACCCGATGAACGTGTCAGACATCGTCAAACTCGAAAAACACGGCCCGATCGCTGTGTTGACCCTCAGCCGCCCCGAAATGTTGAACGCCTTGGGCCAGGAAGGGGACGGTGCTGCCATTGCCGCTGCCTGCGCCGAGATTGAAGATGATCCAACCATCCGTGTGTCGATCCTGACAGGCGACGGACGCGCCTTTTCCGCCGGCGGCGATGTAAAGGCGATGAAGTCGCGCACCGGCGCCTTTGGTGGCAGCCCCTATGATGTGCGCACTGGATATCGCACGAATATCCATCGCATCGTGACCTCCTTCTACAATTTGCAAACACCGCTGATCGCCGCGGTCAATGGCGCCGCCATCGGCCTTGGCTGCGATGTGGCCTGTATGGCCGATGTTCGGATTGCAGCTGACAACGCCAAGTTTGGCGTCACCTTTTTGAAGCTGGGCCTCATTCCTGGCGATGGCGGCGCATGGTTACTGCCGCGCATCATCGGTGCGTCGCGGGCCGCGCAACTCTTGTTTACCGGTGATGTCATCGATGCCTCGACCGCCGTGGAGTGGGGGCTGGTGTCAGAGACGGTGCCGTCCGACGCTTTGATGAATCACGCGATGTCACTGGCCGAGCGGATGGCTGCCCAGCCGCCGCAATCGCTTCGCCTGGCGAAGTCTTTGCTGCGCCATGGAACGACGGCCAGCTATGACGCGATCATGGAAATGTCGGCAGCTGCGCAAGCGCTGATGCATTTCACCGACGACCATATGGAAGGCGTCGACGCGATCCTTGAGAAGCGCAAACCCACGTTCAAAGGCGAATGAGCCGACGGCTGATCTCGACCGGGTCTCCGTTTGAGCGGGAGATGGCCTATTCGCGGGCCGTGGTGCAGGGCGACTGGTGCTTTGTGTCAGGCATCACCGGGTTTGACTACGCCGCCATGACCCTGCCAACGGATGTGGGCAGCCAGGCTCGCAACTGTTTCGAGACCTTGTTTGGCGTGCTCGAAGAGGCCGAGTTTGGGCCGGGTGATCTGGTGCGGATGCAGTATACGCTGACGGACCGCGCGCTGCTCAACAACCTCCAGCCCGTCCTGTTTGAATTTCTTGATCCAGTACGGCCGGCTGCGACCTTGGTGATTGCCGACTTGATGGTGTCAGGCATGCTGTTCGAAGTCGAGGCGACCGCGTTCAAAGGCTAGGGCAGGGGCAGAAACAGGCCAGCGCCATATCCCAGCAGGTAGGCGGATAAGACGATGCCGCCTACATAGGTCACCAGCGCCCCCACCGCTTTTGCCCAATGGGGCTTTTCTAGAGTTTTGCAGGTGAGAAAGCCAAACGCCACCAGATAGCGCGCCGCCGTGATGGCAATCATCAGGCTGGCCACAATTGCACCCTCTCGCCCGGTCAGTGAGCACAGCAGAAACAGCGCCGTGATGGCGCCAGCATACTCGCTCGCATTGCCATGGGCGCGTTGGGCCTTTGCCAGGCCGGACGTTGGATCCAGCGGCGCGCCGTGAAAAATCACCCGCTCGCCCTGGCTGCGCTGGAGCGAGACCCAAAAGCCTAGCCCAAAAACAAGTAGTGCATTCAATGCAATGCAAATGATGGCGACGTTCATATCGGTCCCTCTCCTAGGGGCAGTCCTTGCCAGGTCTGGCGCGATGCCTAGGCTGGTACTTCACTGCGGAAGGAAACACCATGATTGGCATCGTAGCAAAAATTGTTGTCCAGGACGGCAAGACAGAAGAGTTCGAGCAAGTGATGACCGTGCTGGCGAACAAGGTGAAAGCGAATGAGCCGGGGTGCATTTATTATGACGCCTATAAATCTCGAACTGAAGACAATACTTATATCGTCATGGAACAGTATGCCTCGTCAGCCGACTTTAAGGCCCATGGGGAATCGGAACACTTCAAGGCCGCAGGCACTGGATTTGCCGCGTGTCTTGCGGGTCCACCGGACATTCAGGTGATGGACCTGGTCGAGTAAATTGCAGCTCATCTGCACCAGATTACTGAAAAGTCACGCGATAGCGATTGACCGCCCGGTTCTGCCTCACCATAGCCAGAATCCATGACTAATCCGCTTCCCATGACACGACACATCTCAAAGTTCCTCGCCGTCGCTTTGACGGCGGTGACCATACTCCTCATTCTAGCGCTCCTGCCGCTGTTACCGCGTGCTGCTGAGGCGCAATCGCGCGTTCCGGCCAGTCAGGCAGAGATCACGCTCACTTTTGCCCCGCTGGTGCAAAACTCATCGCCTGCCGTGGTCAATGTCTACACACGCACCGTGGAGGCGAGCACGTCACCGTTCGCCAATGATCCGATTTTCCGGGAATTCTTCGGCTTGCCGCGCGATCGGGTCTCCAATTCACTCGGCTCGGGCGTGATTGTTGGCGATGACGGCATTATCGTGACCAACAATCACGTCGTTGCCGGGGCTACGGAACTCAAAGTGGTTCTGAATGACCGGCGCGAGTATACGGCTGAGCTTGTACTCGCTGATGAGCGCACGGACCTGGCCGTACTCAAGATCGATCCTGAAGGCGAGACCCTGCCAACGCTGGATTATGCCGATACCCGCGATGTGCAGGTCGGCGATCTGGTGCTGGCCATCGGGAACCCGTTCGGCGTTGGCCAGACGGTGACCAGCGGGATCATTTCCGCCACAGCCCGCACCGATGTGGGCGTGTCCGATTATGCATTTTTCCTGCAGACCGATGCTGCGGTAAATCCTGGTAATTCCGGCGGCGCACTGGTGAATGTCGACGGGGAATTGGTCGGCGTGAACACCGCGATCTATTCCCGCTCCGGTGGCTCGAACGGCATTGGCTTTGCCATCCCGGCCGAGATGGTTCAGCGCGTTGTGGATGCGGCCATCAATGAGGGCATGATTGTTCGGCCATGGTTGGGCCTGAAGGGTGAAGCTGTCACCTTCGACATCGCCAAGACACAAGGGCTTTCGCGGCCTGTGGGTGTGATCGTGACCGAGGTGTATGAAGATGGCCCAACCGATGAGGCCGGCCTTCGCCGTGGTGATTTGATTGTTTCCATCGACGGGCGGGAAGTGTTTGACGAGCGCGGCCTGAAATTCCTGGCAGCTACGCGTTCGCCCGGAGAAGTGGCAGAGCTTGATGTGCGCCGGGGCGGCGAAGTGCGTACCATTCGCGCGGTGCTCGCACCTCCGCCGGGCGCGACCGAGGCAGATCGCACTCTGCTTCAGGGCCAGCATCCGTTTTCCGGCGCCGAAGTTGCCGAATTGTCTCCCCGACTGGCCGAAGAAATGGGCCGCGACCCGTTTGGCAGCGGCATCCTGGTGACACGCATTCTTCGCGGCGCCTATGCACGCCAGATTGTGCGGCCTGGCGATGTCATCATCTCGATCAATGGTGAGACGGTGAAAAACCTTGAGGAGCTTGAAACGGCCCTGGGCGTGGACTCGCGTCAATGGCAGATCGAGCTGGACCGCAATGGTCGCCGCGTCTCAGGCACGGTTCGTATCTAGAGTATCCGTCTTGAGCCGCGGCTTTGTTACGCCATGGCCGCATCGTCCAGCCCATTTGCGGTGAGGAATGCAGGCCGTGCATAAACCCGGTCGCGGTAAACTTCCAATTCCGGGCTGGTGGGGATGGTGCCAAATTGGAGCCCCCAGCCGACCTGTGAGCCGACATAGATGTCTGCTGCCGTAAAGCGATCTCCCGCCACATAGGGCGTTGAAGCTACCGCTTCTATGAGCGTGTCCCGTGTGATTTCGAACGTGCCATAGCCCGACATGGCCTGCTGATCGCCTTTGAACTCAAATCCGCTGGATGTGTTGATGATTGCCTGTTCAAGCGGGCCTGCTGCAAAGAACAACCAGCGAAAATAAGACGCCCGCTCATGTGGCTTCGGGGCAAGTTCGGCATCGGGAAAAGCGTCGGCCAGATACGCGCAGATGGCGGCGCACTCGGTGACGATCTGGCCGTCATGGACAATGGCTGGCACCTTCCCCATCGGGTTGATCGCCAGATAGGCATCGCCTTTCATCTCTTCGCCGTATCCAACATACTCGGTGTGATAATCAGCGCCAACTTCTTCAAGCGCCCAACGGGCAATTCGGCCGCGCGACCTTGGGTTGGTGTAGAATGTCAAATCCGCCATACCGCTCTCCAGTGTTCATATAATGTTCTTGCGCTTGGGCGGTGTCAAACAGTTTCTCGATAGAGCCACTCTGCGTTAGGAGAGGGCATGGCAAATGACCTGTTCTCTTCGGCTGGTTTGGAAGACGGCGCACCAAAGCCTCTGGCCGAGCGATTGCGACCGGCTGCTTTGGCCGAGGTTATCGGTCAGGACCATCTTGTCGGCAGTGAAGGTCGCCTGACGCGGATGCTCGAGGCAACGGCCTTGCCATCCATCATCTTGTGGGGCCCGCCTGGTGTCGGAAAGACCACAATTGCGCGCTTGCTCGCCGATGATACTGATCTTTACTTTACCGCCCTCAGCGCGGTGTTCTCAGGCGTAAAGGATCTGCGCGCTGCGTTTGAAGCCGCCGAGGCGCGCCGCGCCGCCGGGCAGGGCACTTTGTTGTTCGTAGATGAGATCCATCGCTTCAACCGAGCCCAGCAGGATGGGTTCCTTCCATATGTTGAAAAAGGTGTTGTGACGCTTGTCGGCGCGACCACGGAAAACCCAAGCTTTGAGATAAACTCCGCGTTGCTGTCGCGTTGCAGCGTCTTGGTGCTCAACCGTTTGGAAGAGTCGGCTTTGACGGAGTTGCTCCAACGGGCTGAAACCGCATTGGGCGCGCCGCTGAACCTCACCGACGATGCGCGCGACGCCTTGATCGCCATGGCAGATGGTGACGGGCGCTATTTGCTCGGATTGGCAGAACAGGTGGCCGCACTCACTGGCCAAGGCCCCGCCCTCGACAAAGTCGCCCTGACCAATCTGATCCAGAAACGTGCGCCAACCTATGACAAGGACCGAGATGGCCACTACAACCTCATCAGCGCCCTGCACAAGGCCGTGCGCGGGTCAGATCCCGATGCGGCGCTCTATTGGTTTGCGCGCATGCTGGAGGGGGGTGAAGACCCGCTTTTCCTGGCCCGGCGACTGATCCGCATGGCCAGTGAGGATATCGGTCTCGCCGATCCCATCGCCCTGATGATCACCAATGAAGCCACACGCACATATGAGCGCCTGGGCAGCCCGGAGGGGGAGCTGGCCCTTGCCCATGCCGTGATCCATCTTGCCACTGCGCCGAAATCGAACGCTGCTTATGTCGCGTATAAAGCTGCGCGCAAGTCCGCCCGTGAAACCGGCTCCTTGATGCCGCCAAAGCACATTCTCAACGCCCCGACTGCGCTGATGAAGGGTGAGGGCTACGGCGCGGGGTATCAATACGACCATGACGTGGACGGCGGCGTGTCCGGCCAGAATTACTTCCCCGATGAAATGGAGCGGCCTGTCTTTTACGCGCCCAAAGGAGAAGGCCGCGAAGGACCCATCCGCCAGAAACTCGCCGAGTGGGCAAAGCTGCGCGTCCGCCAAACCGACTGATGGCTCGCAACCGCACAATCCCGGCCCTGACAGACCATGACCGCGACCTGGTGCGCGGCCTCGTCCTTCATGAAGATGCCGCTGTGCTGGCGTTCAACAAGCCATCGGGCCTGCCAAGCCAGGTGCGTGGCAACCGGGCGCGAAACCTAGATCACCTGCTCTGGGCGTTTGCGAAATCGAACGGCAAGCGGCCACGGCTGGTGCATCGGCTTGACAGCGGAACGAGCGGTGTCGTAGTGGCGGCCAAGACCCAACCCGATGCCGTGGCGATCTCGCGCCAGTTTGAGGCCCGCGCGGTCGAGAAAACCTATCTGGCACTCGTCGTCGGCGCGCCAGACGCAGACACTGGCATCATCGACGCGCCGATTGCGCGGGTTGAAGTGGCGGGTCGAAGCCGGATCATCGCTGGCCATCGAGATGGTAAGCCAGCCGAGACGCTTTGGCGTGTTCTCAGTCGCTCCGATGACCATGCTTTGGTTGAAGCCAAGCCGAAAACGGGCCGTATGCACCAGATTCGTGTCCACCTTGCCCATCTCGGTTGCCCGATTGCCGGTGATGCCCTTTATGGGGGTGGGGCGGCCAGTCGGATGGCGCTCCATGCCCTCAGCCTGGCCTTCGATCACCCCCGAACCGGTAAGCGCATGACAGTGAGCGCGCTGGTTCCCGGCGATCTTAAATCGCTCGGGCTAGCAAGTGGGCTCAGTTCTGCTGTTTTCGAGACGACCAGCTTGTTCTAAGAGCCCGCAATGACAGGATTCCTCTATGTTGCCGCTGGCGGAGCCGTGGGCGCCCTTTTGAGATATGGTGCAGGCCTCGCTGCCGTGAGGCTGGCGCCCAACGCGCCCGGTCTGTATGCGACGTTTTCCGTAAACATCCTTGGGAGCGCGCTGATGGGCGCGGTGATGGCGTGGCTGGTGTCACGTGATCAATCGGGCAGCACGGATGCGCTGTATTTGCTGCTGGCGGTTGGATTGCTGGGCGGATTCACCACGTTTTCGGCCTTCTCGCTGGAACTGGCGCACATGCTGCGCGACGGAGCGACCGTGAAGGCGGTCATCTATGCCGGGGCGTCAGTGATCGGCGGTCTGCTGGCATTTTTGGCGATGTTCTGGGCCGCTGAACGGGTGGTGGCATGAGCGGCGCAACACTGGAAATCGTGAAAGCCGGTGAAGCCGGCGTGCGCCTCGACCGCTGGATCAAGCGTCGCGTCCAATTGAGCCAGGGGCAGGTCGAAAAGCTGATCCGGACCGGGCAGGTCCGTGTGGATGGCAGTCGGGCCAAGTCTAACACCCGGCTGACGGCCGGACAGGAAGTGCGTCTGCCGCCCTTCAGCACGGATGATTATCGCCGCGGCGCAGAGGTAGACGACCGCCCAAAGGTCAATAGCCGTGATACTGGCTTCATCCGAGGCCTGGTCCTGTATCAGGATGACGAGTTGATCGCACTCAACAAGCCCGCCGGTATTGCCGTGCAAGGTGGCACCAAACAAGGCCGCCACATAGATGGTATGCTGGGAGCGCTGGCCGATGAGCATGGTCAGAAGCCGAAACTGGTGCACCGGTTGGACCGAGATACGTCTGGCGTTCTGGTGCTCGGGAAAACGCCGTCGGCTACGGCGCGACTTGGCGAAGATTTTCGCTCTCGCGAGATGGATAAGGTGTACTGGGCGATTACGGTGGGCGTGCCCAATCCGCGTGCTGGGCAATTACGCAGCTGGATGGTCAAGGGCACCGGCCCTGGCGAGGATCGCGAAAAGATGCAGATGGGTCGCCAGGGTCAGGAGGGCGCGCGCCATGCAATCACTGACTATTCCACCGTCTCAACCGCAGCTCAGCGTGCGGCATGGGTGGCGCTGAAACCGCTGACCGGGCGGACCCATCAATTGCGTTTTCATCTTCAGGAACTTGGAACCTCAATTCTGGGCGACCGAAAATACGCCACGGCGCGAGAAGTGCCAGGTGGCGTTGGGGAGGGCCTTCACCTGCACGCGCGCGGCCTGATCATCCCCAAACCTAACGGTCGGGACGTGGTGATCACCGCGCCCCTGCCGCCGCATATGGAAGAGACGTTCTCCACCCTTGGCTTCCTCATCGAAGAGGCTGGAAACGACATTTTGGAACCCTTCGCATGAGTTTGAAATTTGCTATCTGGGACATGGACGGCACGATTATCGACAGTCGCGAGATTATTTCCGGCGCTATGGACCGGGCTTTTGAGCTGTGTGGTTTAGCGCCGCCGGGATATGCCAAGACGCGGACAATTGTTGGACTGGGGCTGGAGGAAGCCTGCAGGATTCTCGCCCCAAATGGTTTTGATGATCTGGCCCGTCTTACAGAAACCTACCGGCAGGCCTTTGTTTCTCTGAGGGCTGAGCCCGGGTTCAAGGAACCGCTCTATGACGGGGCAGAGGACCTTTTGGCCGAGTTGGGGACAGGTGACTGGCTGCTTGGTGTGGCGACGGGCAAGTCGCGGCGCGGCGTTGAGGCCATCTTCGACATGCACCCGCTGAAACATCACTTCCAAACCGTATGGTGCGCCGATGACGGGCCCGGCAAGCCCCACCCGTTCATGGTGGAAGAAGCCATGAAAGCGGTCGGCGCTCAGCCCGATGAGACGCTGATCATCGGTGATGCAATCCACGACATCGCCATGGGAAGGGCCGCAAGCATCCACACCATCGGTGTCAGCTGGGGGTTTGGCGAACGCGCGGAACTGGAAGCCTCCGGCGCCCATGATGTCGTCGATACATTCGACGCACTGCGTGCAAGCCTGTGGGACTTCGGCAAACGGCGGAAAACAGTATGAGCAGTGATGCTATCAAACGGTTCTACGAGTCGGTTTCAGTTGAGTCTTTAGGAAATATGTGGGCGGTTTCGCTCGATGGCCGCGGTGTAAAAACGCCGGCGCGCGCTGATTTAGTTTTTCCCAACAAAGCCCTGGCGGCGGCCGTGGCCACCGAATGGGAGGATCAGGGCGACGTTCTGGACGTGGCCGGAATGCACCTGACCCGGCTCGCCAATGTCGCGATTGACCGAACACCGGTCACACGGGCGGAGATGGCGCAGGAAGTCGTCCGGTTTTGCGAAACAGATCTGACCTGCCACCTGGCAGAGCATCCAGCGGAGCTACGCGAAGCCCAAGAGACGGCCTGGCGCCCGATTCGCGATTGGGCGGGGCCTGCGCTCGGCATCATGCTGCTACCGGTGCATGGGATCGTCGCGGCGATGCAACCTGCTGCGTCACTGGTGGCGGCACGGGGCCACGCCGACGGTTTGGACGATTTCCGTCTGACAGGTCTTGTCTTCGGATGTGGGCAGTTCGGCTCCGCACTGTTGGCGTTGGCGGTGGAACAAGGTGAGATTGATGCGTTGGATGCGTTCGAGCGTGCCAACACAGATGAGATCTTCCAGGAATCACGATGGGGGGAGGACACTGAAGCGCTTGCCTTGCGCCAGGCCAAGCGGCTGGAAGCGGCTGCATTGGGCGCCTGGTTCGAAACGTTGGCGACAGTCAACCCGTAGGGCAGGCTTGCCGCGCCGCAGCGCGCCGCCTATTCAGTTTTTAGACAGTGTATTGGCGGAGGCGGGGCACCCATGAAGGATGTGATTGAAACCCTGGAAGCGCGGCGCGAGCGCGCCCGGCTCGGCGGCGGAGCAGACCGTATCCAGCGCCAGCACGAGAAAGGTAAACTCACGGCCCGGGAGCGCATCGAAACGCTCCTCGATGAAGGCAGTTTCGAAGAATACGACATGTTCGTCGAACACCAGTCCTCCGACTTCGGTATGGACGCCCAGAAGATCCCCGGCGACGGCGTCATTACAGGTCAGGGAACGATCAATGGCCGCCTTGTCTATGTGTTCTCCAAGGATTTTACCGTGTTCGGCGGTTCACTTTCAAAGGCCCATGCGGCCAAGATTGTGAAGGTACAGCAGTTCGCCACCCGAAATGGTGCCCCCGTTATCGGCATTTTTGATGCTGGCGGTGCGCGCATTCAGGAAGGTGTCGACAGCCTGGCCGGTTATTCTGACATTTTCGTCGAGAACGTACTGGCATCAGGCGTGATCCCGCAGATTTCAGTCATCATGGGGCCGTGTGCGGGCGGTGACGTTTACAGCCCGGCAATCACCGATTTCATCTTCATGGTGAAAGACACATCCTACATGTATGTGACCGGCCCGGACGTGGTGAAAACCGTCACGAATGAGGAAGTCACCCACGAGACTCTCGGCGGAGCCAGCGTGCACGCCAGGAAATCGGGGGTTGTCGATGGCGCATTTGAAAATGACATCGAAGCGCTGGTGCAGATCCGCCGAATGTTCGATTTCCTGCCCCTGTCGAACCGAGAAAAGCCGCCCGTTCGGCCAAGTTTCGACGTGCCGGACCGCGTCGAGAACAGCCTGGATACGCTGATCCCGGACAATCCGAACGAGCCCTACGACATGAAAGAGCTTATCGAGAAGGTTGTTGACGAAGGCGACTTTTTCGAAGTCAGCCCGGACTTTGGCGCAAATATCATCTGCGGATTTGGCCGACTGGAAGGCGCCTCGGTCGGCTTCGTCGCCAACCAGCCCATGACCCTGGCTGGTGTGCTTGACATTGATGCCTCCCGCAAGGCGGCGCGCTTTGTGAGATTCTGCGACTGTTTCCATATCCCGGTGGTCACATTCGTGGATGTGCCGGGCTTTATGCCGGGTACAAAACAGGAGTATGGCGGGCTGATCACCCATGGCGCCAAGTTGCTGTACGCTTATGCAGAGGCCACCGTGCCGAAGGTCACGCTTATCACCCGAAAGGCCTATGGCGGCGCGTTTGACGTGATGAGTTCGAAGAATTTGCGCGGCGATATCAACTATGCCTGGCCCACGGCTGAAATCGCCGTGATGGGCGCGAAGGGTGCGGTCGAGATCATTTTCCGCAAGGATATCGGCGACCCGGAAAAGATTGCCGCCCACACCGCTGAGTATGAAGACAATTTCGCCAATCCTTATGTGGCCGCGCGTAAGGGTTACATCGACGATATCATCATGCCGCATTCGACTCGCCGCCGCGTGATCAAGGCGCTGCGCACGCTACGCGACAAGAAAGTCGATGATCCGTGGAAAAAGCACGACAATATTCCGCTTTAAGTTGTAGTAGCAGAATATGACTGATCATTATCTTGCTCATTTGAATGTCGTCCGCCCGGTTGGGCCCATGGGACCAGACGTTCCGGAGGCGCAGTACTTCTTCCGTCAGCTACAGGCGCTTTTGCCTCAGGCCAAAGCGTTTGAGGGCATGCGCTGGCACAATCATGGCGCGCGTATGCCCGATGGCTCTTATCTCGATCTACCGGAGCTGGTGTCACTCAGCACGCAGAGCGGTGAAGACAATCCCCATGTGATGACAATGGCCGGCTGGGACAGTGCGCAGGCGCTGCACGGCTTTGCCTATCGTGTGCGCGATCATATGGAAGGCATGAAAACCCTGCGCGATTGGGTCGACCGATCTGAAGGCTCGACAATGGCGATGTGGTGGGTGCCCAATGGCGAGCGCGTAACTTTGGAAGGAGCTTGGGAAAAGCTACACCACCTGCGCGACCACGGCCCCACGCCGAAGGCTTTTACGCTGCAGGAACGGTTTGAGGCGCCGGATGTGTGAAGTCTGAAACCCGTCTCAGCCCTACGACCATGACCATCGCCATCATCGGAGACGTGCATGGCTGCCTTGAGCCGCTTCAGGCGTTGGTGGAGAAGCTGTCACTCGGCGCATCCGACCAGCTCATCTTTGTGGGTGATATTGTGGACAAGGGTCCGCAGCCGGCTGAGACGGTGCGTTATATCCGCAGTCTCCACGAGACCGCACCTTTCAAGATTTCCATTGTCGAAGGCAACCATGAGGACAAACACCGGCGTTATCACCGCAACAAACTGGCGCGGCCCCTGACCGCGGCCGGCATGGCCGCCACATCCAGCGAACTGCGCGATCTTGATGGTGCGCTGTCGCGATCTGATCGCGCGTTTCTCTCCTCGGCAGTTCCCTTTTTGCGCATTCCGGAATGGAACGTGCTGGTGGTTCATGGCGGCATCCCCGGCGACATGAGCGCTTTTCCGAGCGAAGAGGAAGCTGCCGGGCTGACGGGCAAGAAACGCTCCAGCTTTCTCAAGATTCTGCGTACGCGCTATCTCAGCCGCGCCACAGGAAAGTTCCTCGCCTACGGCACGGAAATGCCAGGCGACCCCTTCTGGGCCGAGACCTATGATGGCCGGTTTGGCCATGTTGTTTTTGGCCACCAGCCTTTTCCAGGCGCGCCCGGTTGTTTCTCCCATGCCACGGGTGTGGACACCGGCGCGGTGCACGGTTTCACGCTGACGGCGCTCGTCTTGGCAGCCGAACGCGCGCCGCGCTTTGAGAGTGTGCCCGGCATCGAGGCAAAACCGTTCAAGGAAGGCCGTGGCCCGGTCCATCCAGGTAATGATTTGAGACTGAAACGCACGGAACAGCCCTGAGCGCTTTTCATGCAAGCGTAGCGAACGGAGACAAACAAAGCTCAGCCCTGAGTGCGACCCTTGTAAGCGAATCGCATGGAATCAAACAAGGAGCCAGCCTTGACCGTATCGGGCCAGACATGCGCTATGAGCTGGATGGGAGGCTTGTCTTGAAACATATATTTTTCGCCGCCTGCACGGCTGTTGCAATGACCGGCTGCGCCTCTGGACCGAGCTACACCGCCGAACAGTGCAGCGCTATGGATTGGTACGGCCTTGGCGTGCAGGACGGGCGGAACGGCCAGCCCATGACAGCGTTGAATGATGAGATCATGGGCTGCCGTGAGTTTGGGGTCGAAGCTGATCTGGACGCTTATCGTAGCGGACGCGATCAGGGCCTGACGGCCTATTGCGTTGCCCCGGTATTGCTGGATGCCAGCGTTCAGGGTGTTGGTGATCCATTTGTGTGCGAGCCGTTCTCCGAAGAGTTACGCCTGGCGTTCGAGACGGGCCGTGATACCCGCACAGCTGTCCAGCGATGGCAGGGTCTGAAGCAGCAATACGACCAATTGATTGCCCAGCGCGACCAGATCAACGCCGAAGGTAGCCAGCTTTCTGAACGCTATCGACAGACCGCCGATGAGGCGACAAGAGCACAAATTGCAGCGCGGTTGGATTATTTGCGCCAACAATTATCTGCAGTGGAAGCGCAAATCGATGAAGCAAGTCCGATCGTGGCGCGCGAAGAGGCCGAATATCAGTCCGCCGTGGCAACCTATGAGCGGGTGAAGGCTGGCTTTGGAAACTAGGTGATTCCAGCCTTCTTCCACGCGTCTTTCGGCCAGCGGCGGTGTTGCCAGAACCATTGACCAGGATTGGCCCGCACCCGGTCTTCTAGCCAGGTGTTGATATTGGAAACCGTGGCTTTGAGATCAGCCTCCGCATCTCCGGTGTCGGGTTGAATGATAGGCTCGTGGACGGTCACGCGGAACCGGGCCGGACCCGTTCGTTCCGTGGATAGGGGCACGATGGGCACCTTGTATTTTTGGGCTAACCGCGATGGCCCCGGGGCTGTCATTGCGGTGTGACCAAAGAAGGGAAGAGCGAGTCCCTGATTGAATTTTTGGTCGTTCAAAAGCGCCACGGTACGCCCCTGGCTCAGGGCACGCATTAGTTCACGGGTTCCCAGGCCCTTGGGCGCCAGAACCTTGATGCCGTAGGCTTGGCGCACGGCATTGATGCGCCGGTCAACATGTGGATTGTTGAGCATCCGATAGGTGACAAGGCAGTCGAGTGGCCTCTGGCAGATCACCGCAGCCATAACTTCCCAGTTCGCAAAGTGACCAGAGATCAACACCGCGCCCTGATCGCTTTCGCGAAGCGCATCGAGCCGTTCCGCACCGACCACTTCGACTCGATCGCCCTCATAGGGATCGATTTTTGGAAGGTGGGGGAGTTCACCAGCGGTGCGGCCGACATTTTCCCAAGCGTCGATTGCGGTGGCGTCAATCTGGTCATCGCTCCAGTCTGGGAAGGCAAGACGGAGGTTTCGTTTGGTGGTTTTGTGTTGAGACAGGCGTGGCCCGAGCTTTTTCATGAGCCAGCCACAGAAATCTGAGGCCCGGTCTGGGCCCAGTGCTTTCATCGGTCCCCAATAGATGAAGTCCCAGGCAACGGTCTCAAGGCGCCACAACACGCGCTGCCAGAAGGTGGAGCGGTCGTCGATGTTCTTGGGACGAATATAGCCTGCAGGAGCGTCGGTCATGATTGGAGTGTTTGAAGCGCCACGGCGACCAGCCCGTCAAGGGCGGAGGGATCTTCGAATGCGGCTTCTATCGGCCAGATCAGGATACTGTCTCGCTGTGATGAAGGGAGGCGGGCGAAATCTTTTTCGGTCGTAATGAGGCGTGCTTCATGGTCTTCGGCGAGACGGCTAAGGAAAGAAAGATCCGACGGGGAGTAGGTTTGGTGATCGCCATATCCAACGCCTTCCGCGACTTGAGCGCCGGCATTCTTGAGGCTGTCAAAGAATTTCTGCGGCCGGCCAATCCCAGCAAACGCCACCAAAGGGCCCTGTGGAGCTTTGGTTGTGGGTTGAAGGCGGGCACGCAGGACTGGTTTGCCAGATTCCAATACCAAGCGAGGTATCGGGCCATCGCCGACGATCAGGACCGCATCGGACCGCGATAGCCCTCCCGCGACGGGCTCTCGGAGCGGCCCTTTGGGTAGGCAATAACCATTGCCGAAGGGAGCAGCGCTGTCGATGGCAACAAGCGACAGCGTCTTCTCCAGCGATGGGTTTTGGTGGCCGTCATCCATGATGACCACGTCTACGCCAGCAGCAGCCATGGCCTCTACAGCATGCGGACGGCTACGACCGATCCAGCTTTCCCCACTATCGGTCAGCATCAGAGCCTCATCACCCACATCAGCTGCGGTGTGA
>JBCCAA010000024.1:0-41457 GCA_039815055.1 Pseudomonadota bacterium
GGGTCCAGACTCGCCCTACTCCCCGCGCCCCGTCATCCTGCGGCTTGACCGCAGGACCCATCTCTGGGGCGAGCCTCGCGCCTGATCGTGGGACGTGTGCCGGATGTTATAAAATAGAGATGGATCCCCGGCTCGTCGGCCAGGGCCGTGCCTTCACCCCCGGCCTTTCTCCCGCAGGCGGGAGACGGGGGCGAGTTCGGCTGAGAGCTCGCCTCGCGGTCCCCCTCGCCCTTTAGGGAGAGGGGACAGGGGTGAGGGTGGTGTTTGTGCATATCCCGCTTGCCAAGGGTGACGGGGTTTATACGGCCCTGAGCGCGATCCATCGTGGAGCCGAAAGGCGCAGCAGGGATCAAACAAAAACCCAGCCTCTTGTCAGGAGGCTCCGAATCAAGCCCGGGGACGTGGGACAGCTGCAAAAGAATCCCAATGGGATTCAGGGTGCTTACATTGAATCTCACAGGGGCACTGCACGACCCCGCCTTAGGCGCTGCGACTCCCGTTAACCTTTTGGGCAAGGCCGGGGGGATGGAGATGTCTTATGGCTGCGATTGAACTTGAAACGCCCCACGCCGTGATTGTGCGGACCGGCTCAACGGTCTTCACCCACAAGATTGTCATCAAATCGACGGGTGAGACGGCCACCGCCGTCAGCTTCCAGAACGCCAAGGATGTGTTGATCAGCCTGCTTGAGAAAAAGCTCGACCGGGTGATGCATGCCGCCCTATGGAAAGGCGACACGTTACATTGATTGTCGGCTCACGACTCTGCCAGCCCACTCCCCCTCCCAACCACCCCAATGGTTGCGACACTGTGGGGCGGTTGGGAGGGGGAGTGGGCTGGCAGAGTCGTGAGCCGGTCGGGCTAATGATTACCGCGTCCGGCGCGGGTTCATGTAGAGGTCGGCCTCATTGTGGCAAAGCGTGAGATCGCCTTTGCCGCGGTCCATGTCCGACGACAGCCGCTGGACATGGCGTCGGCAGCCCCGGTTGAAGCGCAACATGGCGCAGAAGAGCTGAATGACGCTTTTCAGGCGTACATCATCATGGGCCGGTGAGAGTTTCACTTTCCAGGCGCCGCCCAGATTGATGAGCTTGCCGTCCAGGTGGCCGATTTTCTCATTGGCCGGGCCGTAGAGGGTATAGTCGGCGCCAAGCGCGATCCGGTCCCGTCGCAAGCGATAATAGCGCGGGCCATCATCTGTGAGGATGAAGAAGGAGAACTTTTCGGGCACCATCGGCAGAACATGCGCCGAGCGCTCCAGCGGGATCACCTGGTCGTGACGCGCCAGATTGATGGAGAAAGCCGGGGCGGGAACGCCGTCAGCGCCATGGGTGAGTTGCAGGGATCGGCCGACCATCATGTCCAGCGACCCGCGCCAGTTCATCGTGTCGGAGAACAGCTTGATGACGAGGCGCCGCTTTGCGCCCTGGGATTCTTTCCACAGGCTCTTGCGATAGCCTATAATGCCCGTTCGTTGACCATCCTCCTTGATGGCACCAATGATCTCCATGTCCTTGGTGAACTGATGGGAGGCGGCCTCATTCTGGGTCTGTTTCATGATGCCAAGCTCGACATCATTCAGGTCCGTGGCCCAGAGGTCGACTTTGAAGCGGACCCATTTCTGTTTCGTGTCTTCAGCGGCTGTGGCGGTATAGGGCATGGCGGGCCTCCAATCGGGGCGTGATCGACGTTGGGATGGAGTTTCGCTGCAATTTCCCACCAAAAGGTGAATCAAAATGCGCTTTCTGTTTACCCTTCACGAAACTGCTAACAGGAGAGACAAGGCGCCGACAGCGCGCTAAAGGGCGGCCCATGGACCTACTTGATCGAATATCGTCTGGCTGGAAGGCTTGGTTGATCTTGCTCGCCATCACGATGGGGGCCGCGGCGCCGGGTGTGTTCAACCTGCCTGCTTTAGACCGCGATGAAAGCCGGTTCGCCCAGGCCAGCAAGCAAATGCTGGAAACCGGCGACTACATCCGCATCCGCTATCAAGACGAGCTGCGCAACAAGAAACCCGCCGGCATCCATTGGCTTCAGGCCGCATCGACTTCGGTATTCAGCGATGCCGAAGCGAAACAGATCTGGAGCTATCGCATCCCAAGCTGGATCGGCGCCGGGCTTGGCACGCTGATGACCTTCTGGGCGGGGCTTGCCTTGATGAACCGGCGGGCCGCCTTTGTTGGCGCGGCGTTGTTCGGGGCAACGATCCTGCTCACCAGTGAGGCCCACATCTCCAAGACCGACGGCATGCTGGTCTTCCTGACAACGCTCGGCATCGGCGCACTGGCGCGGATCTATATGGCCGATCCGGCGCGCGCAGCCCCCGGCGCAACCGACCGCATGGACGGTGATCGAAACACAAAGACGCTCGCCCTGCTCTTCTGGGGGGCGATGGGGCTGGGCTTTCTGATCAAGGGCCCGGTCTCGATCATGATTGCCGGGTTCGCCGCCGCTGGCGTCTGGGCGTGGGACAAGGCGGCTGACAATCATACGGGCAACTGGTGGCGTTCGCTGGCCTGGTGGCCGGGACCGGCGCTGTTTCTGGCGCTTTGGATCCCATGGTTCATCTGGATCCAGCTCGCCACGGACGGGCAGTATGTTCAGGGCGCGGTTGGCAAGGATCTCGCCGACAAATTCACCGGCGCCAGTGAAGGCCATGCCGGCTGGCCGCTGTATCAACTGTCTCATATTCCGGTGTGGTTCTTCCCAGCGACGCTTGCGCTTTGCCCGGGCGCCGTGGTGGTGTGGACAACACTCAACAGCGACCGCCTCACGGGCCGTCGTCGCGGCACAGACGCGTTGTTGATCGCAGGCGCTTTGGCCGGGCTTGCGGCTGTTGTTGCGTGGGTGTTCGGGGAGCAGTCCCTGGTAGGGTATCCCTTCGCTTTGGTGCTCGTCTTCGGCGCGCTCGGTTTTTCACGGATGTGGAAAGAGCGCTGGCCAGATGCGGCGAAGGCGCCAAGCGATGATGCGCGTGCCATGCGGTTTCTGATCGCATGGGTTGGGCTGACATGGATTTTCTTCGAACTGATGCCCACGCGGCTGAGCCACTATGTGCTGCCGGCTTATCCCGCCTTGGGGCTGGTTTGCGGGCTCGCGATCACAAAGCTGATGGACGGGCGCAACATGGCTGTATCGCGCTGGATCGGAATCGTTCTGTTCGCGCTTGGCGGGGCCATTTTCGCTGCGGTGAGCTTTCCGGGTATCGACGGTCTGTTGATGGCTGAGCCGGCGGGTGACTTCACCAGCGTCGCGCCGGAAATGGTTCTGGCGCAATGGGAACCGTTGCTGGTGTATCCACTGCATTGGTGGGCGGCTGGTATTGTCGCTCTGGTTCTGGCGGTGATCGCTGGCGCGATGCGGCAGATGGGGTGGGCGGCCAGCGCCGGCATTGTTTCAGCGGTGTTTCTTGGCTGGCACGTCCGGTTCGATTTCATTCCCAGTCAGACCTGGATACAGCCGACCGTAGTGGCCCAAAACGCCCTGGTCGAAGTGTGCGGTCTGCCGGATATGGACGGAGACTGCGACGCGCCAGCGATGATCCAGGCTGTTGGCTATTCAGAACCGTCCTACGTGATGACCACTGGCACCCAAAATCTGCACCCTCCCGAAACGGTGGTTTCACTGCCGGATGATCCAGCCGACTACCCGGCCGTGTTTCTGATCAATCTCGAACACGGGACGGGCCCTGGTGCGCTGGGGGCCCTCCGGGATGCCGGCGCGGCGATGCCAGCCGTCTGTTTAGAGGAATCTGAAAGCCATTTCGTATTGAACTACTCCAATGGCGATCCGGTACATTTCATAGCGGTTCGCTTTGACATCTGTCTCGCAGACAGCTGATCAGCCCGGCAAATGCGCCGCGATAAGATGTGGGCCACCTTCGGCAAAGGCCGTCTCGAGCAGCGCGTCGAGCTCTTCTCCCGTATGGGCATTGTGGCCGGTCACGCCCATGGATGCGGCCAGCTGGGCCCAGTCGATTTCCGGGTTGCCGAGGGTCAACATGCTGTTAGCGGCTGGTCCGGGGTTTCCAGCGCCGGTGCGGTACAGCTCGATCTGCAGGATCCGATAGGTGTGATTGACGAAGACCACCGTCACCGCGTTCAGATTCTCCCGCGCCATGGTCCACAGCGCCTGGTTGGTATACATGCCCGCCCCGTCGCCAGTGATACAAAGTACGGGCGATTCTGGCGCGCCCAAAGCAGCGCCGACGGCCGCTGGCATGCCATATCCGATGGCACCGCCGGTCAACATCATCCAGCGGTGGGGTCGGGCAGTTTCTGTGGCCATATAGGTTCCAAATCCGTTGGATACCCCATCATCTGCCACCACCGCGTCTTCGGGAAGGTGGCGGGTTATTGCGGCGCCGACCTTGAACGCGTCCAGTTTGCCTGCGGGCCTGTCGGGCAAGGCCAGTTGTTGCGCCGGTGCGTGCTCGGTTGCGCCAATGGCATCGGCAAGCGCGGCCAGGGCTGCTGCGCTATCACCGCTGGCGTCGCAGAGGCTGAGTGGGGTGCAGCCTTCCGGCACGAGGACACTTGGTTTGCCGGGATAGGCGAAGAAGGCTGCAGGCACCTGCGTACCGGCGATCAGCATTAGGTCTACTCCGTCCAGATCAGCCATGGCGCCTTCGGCGAAATACTGCATCCGTTCCGGCAAGTATCTGCCAGCACCGCGCTCCATAATGGAGTAGAACGTGTCGGTGAGCACTCTGACGCCCGCCGCTTTTAGCCGTCCGGCGGAGACAAGTCCGTCGCCGAGGAGGGCCGTACCGTTGATGATGAGCGCGGGTTTCTCAGCCGTCTTCAGCGCGTCAGCTGCAACTCTGATCGTTGTGGGGTCAGGTTCGCGCTTGGTGGGAATGGTCAGGTTTGGCCCGGCCTGGCCGCCTTCATCCCAGGCGCTGTCTGCGGGTAAAATCAGTGATACCGGCCCGGACAGGGGGCCAAAACTCGCCGCATAGGCTTCCGCCGCCAATGTTCCCGCCGAGCCTGCAGCCGATACGCGCTTGATCCAGATCGAGTTCGGCGCCGCCAGCCCCATGATGTCGCTGGTCAGGGGGGCTTCATATTTCAGGTGATAGGTGGCGTGGTCGCCGATGACATTGATCATCGGTGTGTGACCGCGTTTGGCATTGTGGATGTTTGCGCCGGCATTGAGGTATCCTGCGCCCAGATGCAGCAGTGTCATGGCAGGTTTTCCGGCCACTCTGGCATATCCATCCGCCGCGCCGGTGGCGATGCCCTCGAACAGGCAAAGCACGCTTTTGATGCGCGATTCACCGTCCAGCGCTGTGACCAGGTGCATCTCTGAGGTGCCTGGATTGGCGAAACACACGTCCACGCCATTGTTGGCGAGGGTTGAGACCAGGGCCTGCGCTCCGGTCATACCTGTCACTGTGGTGTCTTCGCTCAAATCAGCCTCCCGGTAGTGTTTCGCTTTGTCTTGGATCGGTTCACAGATGAATCATTCTGTCAGACGACGAGCCATCGTAGAGCACATCAACGTCCGCAGCCCTCAGATCGCGGACCCTGGCCTGGTTCAGGTAGCCCTTTTCGGTAATCTCACCGGTCTCGATCAGGGGCGGTGTGCATTGCAGTGCAATCCGCCGAATGCGCGCGCTTGGGGCCGGGTAATTCTGATTGTAGGTGCTCAGCCGATCAGAGATCAAAGCCTTGATGGTGCTGTCCACAGCGAGGTCGGGCAGGGTGCAGGTGTGCCCGAGATGTTTGGAACACCAGCCCTCGTTGAGGAACGCCAGCGCTGCAATATAGTCTTCGTTGAGGCCGCAAATCACCAAGTCCGATACCGGCCCATCAATCGCTTCAAGGGCTTTCACGCGGACAGTTCCCGCAGAGACCCATGTGCCGGAACTCAGCTTGAACTCCTCGGCAATCCGCCCATCAAATGCTAGACCCTTGTTCGGGTCGGCGGGATCAACGAACCGCACCGCATCGCCGAGCATGTAGTACCCTTCATCGTCAAACGCCGCTGCAGTGGTTGCAGCGGCATCGAGATAACCCGGCATTACGTGAGGCCCGCGCACGCGACACTCGAGTTTCTCACCAACCGGAGCCAGCTTCATCTCGCAGCCCGGAACAGGAAGGCCGATCAATCCCATCTTGTCACTTGGCCAATGGACGTTGCTTGTGGTGGGCGCTGTTTCGGTCGCGCCATATCCGGCCGCCAGCGAGATGCGCTGACCGGTGACATCAACCGCGACGGCCTGAATGCGCTCATAGATGTCCTGCCCCATCGCTGCGCCGCCATAGGCCATCACCATGATCTTTGAGAAGAACACCTCCGCCAGCGTTCGGTCTTCTTCAAGCGCCGTTGCGATAGCGGCCCAAGCAGCCGGGACAGTGGTGTGCTGGGTCGGCGAAACGTCTTTGAGGTTGCGCAGCATTTCCGGTAGTTTGGCCGGCGTTGGATTGCCCCAGTCGATATAGAGCGCACCCCCCCAATCTGTGATGGAGTGCAAAATCGCATTGGCGCCGTAGGTATGGCTCCAGGGCAGAAAGTTCAGCATCACTTGCTGCTGATCGCCGTAAAGAGCGTCCAGCCGGTCTACATCCCAAATCGACCGAATCATCTTGGCGTTTGCTGCGATCATGCCATGGCTGTTGATGACCGCTTTCGGCGTGCCGGTAGAACCAGACGTCATCATGTATTTCGCAACTGTTGCGGAGTTCAGTCGATCATAGGCAAGATGAACGGCGCGTGTTGGGTCTGTCTCCAACAGACTGTGGAGGGCGACGGGATGAGTACAGTTTGGTGCGTTGCGCGCATAAATCACTGGCCGGTCGCCAACATCCATGCCGTCGAGACCGCGCTGGAAAAGATCGCCATCGTCCACGTAGATGAGTTTTGGCTTCACCAGTTCATCAATGAAGGTCAGCCGGGTGAAATCCTGTGACAGTGTCGCATGGGCGGGCGTCACCGGAACCACGGGAACGCCGCACCATAGGGCGGCATACATCACCAATCCGTGCTCTACAGAGTTGCGCGACAGGATCATAAGCGGCGTATCTGGACCGGCGCCCATGTTGAGAAGGCCCTGGGCGAGCCGGCGAATTTCCGACAAGGCTTCGCCGTAAGTGATTTTGACCCAACCGGGCTGGGACGGATCCACCGGGTCGCGTTGCGCGAGCCACAACCGGTCCGGATCAATCGCCCCCCAATAGACCATCGGCGCCAGCATATGTGGCGGATGGGGGCGTAGAGGCAGGCCGTTGCGAAGGATGATGGAGCCGTCATCACGGTAGGTGACGTCCAGGGTTTGCGGCAGGTAGGGAACGTCGCGAAAGGGGATTTTGGCCGTGTTCATTGCAGCTGTCCTGTCACAATCGTTCGCGCCTTGCCAGAGAGGATTGAGCCGCGTCGAACGGAGCTTACAAGATCAGGATGGAAGGGTGAAAGGCTGCCTCTACGTGACGCAGCGAGCACGACGATGGGACATGCTCGCGACAAAGCCTCCGAAAAGGAGATTGTGGGCTTTTCCCAGTTCAACAATGGGCACCAAAGGTCAGGTGCCGGCAGGCTCGCAGGCTACGCCCTCCAGGGCGACGACCTCTCCGGTCTTGCTGTGGACGGCATAGCAAGCACCGTCGCTGGTCATGATATCAAACGAAGTCGGCATCGCCGTACTGGCCGTTTCCATTTGGCCAAGCGGGGGTGGCAGAACCGACACCGTTGACGCTCCTGAAAGGTCAACCGGGCTGATGTCTATCCGCGCTCTGCCGACCGCACTGCCAAGTTGTGACGACAATGCTGCGCGGGTTTCCGGCGAGTTGTCCATCACTTCAGCCGGTTGCATGCTGGTGGTGTGACAACCGGCCAGACCAAGCGTCGCGAGAAGTGCAGTGACACGTATCATTCTGGCAATCTCATATCGCGGTTGGTCTCAAAGATCGAGCGTGCGGGTGCGCTGATCGCTGTACTTGGATCGCGGATGATGCCGAAACTGGTTTCGGGCACCACAGCGACGGAGGTGGGCGAGCCAACTGGACAGCTTCCGTCCACACGATACTGCAAAGCTGCTGCAAGCAAGCCCTCATTGGGGTCTCCGAGCGGCTGAGTAAAGTCGTCGGCCACTTCACACCCCGGCACGCGTACGCCGAAATTGAAGTTGGAATTCATTGGCACAAAACCGTCTTCAAAATCGCCAAACCCCTGATCATTCAAACCCTGGAACTGGATGGTGTAATAGGTTTCTCCGCAATTGTCCGTCGGGAAGAAGCCAAATGGCTTGCCGCACGTGATCCCCCCAATCAGGACCACTTCTACATTCACGCCCCGAAGGCCGTTGATGACCGCTTCGCTGGCGCTGCAGGTGCCCTCGGTGGAGAGGATAAACACGCGATTGAGATTCAGGGTTGGCAACGGTGTGCCATTGTTCACCGTGAAGCCCTGACCCGTGGTGTAGAATGGGATCGGATTGTTCGGCGAGCCAAAGATCGGGTCCACACAGCTGGGATTGTCGCAATTGTTGAAGCGGAGCTGTTCGAAGGTTCGCCCATTTGTGTTGGCATTGCCAGCGATCATGTAGCTGAGTTGCGAGGCCACGGCCAAAAGCCCGCCGCCATTGTATCGCAGGTCAAGAACCAGGTCGGAAACGCCTTGGGTGTCCAACTGTTGAACGGCATCGACAATGGCTTCTTCCGAGGAAAACGGGCTGAACGTCGTAAAGTGGATGTATCCGACATCGCCGGTGGGTGTATTGATCGTGCTCACCTGATTGACAGGTTCGGAAGCAAGATCAGCAGAGACCAGGGTAACTGTGCGCGTTGAGGACGCGCCGGGATCGAGAACTTCAAAGATGTGGGTCTCGCCGGACGTGGCTGGAAACAGGCCAGCATTCAAGGCGTCGACAGCGGCGCTTGAGCCATCATTGACCAGGTCGAACCCGTCAATGGTGACAATGCTTGCGCCTCGAACAAATTGTCTCAGTCCGCTCACAATGGCGGACGCAGGCGTACCCGGATCGGTGTAGACCACGCGGACTTCGCGCGGGACGCTACCCGAAACGATTTCAAACCGTGCACCATAGGAGGCGGTTGGCGCTGCGTTGCGTTGTTCCAGGAATTCTTCAGTGGATTGGCTGAAGTGGAAATCGTCCTTGTCTTCGCCCGACGGTGTTGTGGCAGTTGTGCGCAGGGAGTCGAAATACGCCACGCGGCCTTGGGACTCAAAATCGTACGGGCTTCGATCAACGATTTCATCGTTCCACAGATAGGTCTCATCGGTCCATGAGCGCAGCCAGAAGAGTTCTTCGATCAAGCTGCCGGGATCATCAGGAAATGCGTTACCTTCTATATCGACGCCTGAGCGTGGGTTTTCGCACTGATTGACGAAGGTGCTGGCGGCCTCAAACACCCCCGCCGTGAATGTGGGTCCCGTTGGCGTTGACCCTGCGGGCGGTGACGATGCAGGCGGCGATGTAGCGCCTGGCGGCGATGTAGCGCCCGGCGGCGTCGGGCTGCCGCTTCCGCCTCCACCGCTACAGGCGGCGAGCACAAGCCCAGCGGCAGCAATAAGAGCAAGTTGGCTAGTCTTGGGCATGGGAGGTCTGTCCTGTGTCTTTCCGATATGGAGCCGCGAGCTCCTTGCAATTACAACCCTTCGGCGGCAACACGATTGCGTTACACGCCCGGTTCAAGGGTCTCTACAAAGTGCACCGGCTTGCCGGCGCCGCGTTTGACGATCTCTCCATCGCGCATCACGGATGAACCGCGAATGATCGTTGCGACGGGCCAGCCCTGTGCTTCAAATCCGTCATACTGGGTCCAACCGCATTTCGATTTCGACCAGTCTGCGGTGATGGTCTCACGGCGCGCCATATCCACCAAAGTGAAATCGGCGTCATAGCCTTCCGCGATCCGGCCTTTCCGGGCGATGCCGAACACGCGTTGCGGCCCAGCAGATGTCAGCTCGACAAACCGACGAAGTGAAAGCTTGCCCGCGTTCACGTGGGTAAGCATCACGGGAACGAGTGTCTGGACGCCTGGCATTCCCGAAGGCGAGGCCGGGTAAGGCCGGTCTTTCTCTTCCTTTGTGTGCGGGGCATGGTCCGTGGCCAGCACATCGACAATGCCGGCATTTACCGCGCGCCACAACGCGTCGCGATGGTGGGCCTCACGCACCGGAGGGTTCTGCTGGGCATAGGCGCCAAGCCGTTCATAGCATTCAGGCGCTGCGAGGGTGAGGTGGTTTGGCAGAACTTCAACGCTGGCAACATCCTTGGCACTGCGGAGCATTTCCATCTCTTCCGCGGTCGAGATATGCAGCACATGGATGCGTTTGCCGGTCTTACGCGCCAGACGCAGGAGACGTCGTGTGGAGCTTACGGCTGCCTCCACATCGCGCACCACGATGTGGCTTTGCCAATCACCCTGGACCGCCAGGTCGCGTCGCTCAGCCAGTCGGTATTCGTCTTCGGAATGAAAGGCCGCGCGACGCTTGATGGCGCGCAAGACCCGTTCCACACCTTCATCGCTCTCAACAAGCAGCGACCCTGTAGACGCACCCATAAAGACCTTCACGCCACAGCAGCCGGTCATCTGCTCCATCTCAGCCAGGACATCGGCGTTTTCATTGGTCGCGCCGGCATAGAAGGCATGGTCTGTGTCCATGCGGTCTTTCGCGCGCGCCAGCTTGTCGAGCAACATGTCCGGCGTGGTCGTTGTCGGCTCGGTGTTCGGCATTTCGAAAACCGCTGTGACGCCCCCCAGCGCTGCAGATCGCGCACCCGTTTCCAGGTCTTCCTTCCACTCCAGCCCCGGTTCGCGGAAGTGGACCTGGCTGTCGATCACACCCGGCAGAACGTGCAGGCCGGTGCAGTCGATCACCTCGCCGGCCTCTGCCACCGCGAGATCTCCGATTTGCGCGATGGTCTCACCGATCACGCCGATATCAGCGAGGCCTTCGCCGCCCGGTGTCACAAGAGTGCCGCCGCGCAGGATCAAATCATAGGTCTGTGTCATGGCGGATGTTATGGCGCGGCGCATTCCGGCTGTCACCCCAGGCGGGGTGCGGCGTTGGACTTGCCCGTCGCATCATCACACGAATGGCACGCAAATGTTAGCTCAACTTCTCGTGCCCATTGGTGAACATACGTGTGCTGCATGTCAGATGGGCCTTCGATAGGCAGGCCGTGTCCCAACGAGGACCCAGTTTGTCTAGAAGGAACTCGCCCAATGAACCGTAAATATTTCTTGCCGATGCTGCTTTGTGCCGTCGTTGCTTCACCGGCCGCGGCCCAATCCGATAGCGGCTTTTATGTGTCAGGCTTCATCGGCGGCGGCTTTCCGTCCGATGCCGAATTCTCTGGCGTTCAGGCCCCTGAGACAGGCGCTCCAGGCGCGGCAGGTGCACCGGCCATTGTCGACGCGGAATTCGATTCCGATACCACGCTCGGCGTGGCGCTGGGCTATGATTTGCCATACGAGTTTTTCGGCGTGTTTCACCCCAGGCTGGAGCTCGAGTACTCCACGCTCGACGCGGATGTATCCACAGGCAGTTTTAATGGCGGCAACCAGTCGTTTGGCGGTGACCTCAGCATCGATTTCTTCCTGATCAACAACTACACCGACATCATCTGGCAGGACAACCAGACCGTGGTACCGTACTTCGGCGGTGGGCTAGGGATCGCGTCCGTGGATGCCAACGTGCTTTATGCCGGTGGTGGAGCAACCGCGCCGACCTTCGGCGTTGTGGGCGAAGATGACGGTTTCGTGGGGACGTTTGCCCTGGGCGCGAGCTGGCAGCTGGCCGATCAATGGGATATTTATGGGGAAGGTCGGTACTACCGGATTCAGGATATCGAACTGGAGCGCAGGTTCATCGCGGATGGCGCCAACCTCCTGAATGCCAAGGTGGACGACACGCTGGATGGCACAACGCTGACCGCTGGCGTTCGATACCGCTTCTAGGAGCAGCCTGTTTGCGACCAGCCGGCATGGTGCTGGCTGGTCGAGCGTAGGTGGGCAGCCGGGTCGACACGCAAGGCAGTCCTGCCTATCTGAAAGCCATGCAATCGCGTTTCGCTTATCTTCCACATCGCACAGTTCTGGCTCTTAACGGACCAGATACTATAGACATGCTGGAGAGGTTGATCACGTCGACAACGACAGATTGGCCCGTGGGCGATGCCCGACCCGGCGCGCTTTTGACCCCCCAGGGCAAGATCATTGCGGATTTCCTGGCCATCCGCACCGGCGAAGGCGTGCTTCTGGATATCCACCGGGACGCGGTGGAGGACCTTTCCAAGCGTTTGAAGCTGTTCCGGCTGCGCGCGAAGGTTGATATCGAGCCGCTAGAAAACGCAATTGTTGTTGCGGGTATCGAACCGGCAGAGCACGGCGTTCGGCCGGTGTCGGGTGCGCAGCTTGTCTACATTGATCCGCGCTACCCCGGAGGCCGGTTGCGGGCGATGGCCGACAAGACGGAGTGGCGCCAATATCATGGTCACGAAGCGGAATGGTCTCTGCCCGCCAGCGATCATGACCTCGACCGCATCGTGTCTGGAATTCCCGAATGGGGCTTCGATTATCGCGCCGCCGAAGTGTTTCCAGCCGACGTGAATTTGGATCGCCTCGGCGGGGTCGACTACAAGAAAGGCTGCTTTGTCGGCCAGGAAGTGGTCAGCCGAATGTACCGTCGCGGTAAAATCCGCAAACGCACATTCTTGGTGACGGGAGAGGCCTTGTCGCAGGGCGCCGCGTTCGAAGCCGATCAAGCCCTGGGAGTGATTACCAGCGTGTCAGGCGAACGAGGCCTTTGCCTGCTCAGGCTCGACAGGTTTGCCCGCGCCGAACTCACGGGCCACCAAACGCTTTGCAATGGCTCGCCTGCAGACCTGCTCAAGTGTCGGCAAGACTGGATGGACGAGGAAATTCGGGAGGCCTACGCGAGTGACTGATGAGCTTCAGTGTGGCTGGGCCCCCGCTAATGACAAATTGTACCGCGACTATCACGATACCGAATGGGGCGTACCCGAGCATGACGGCCGTGCGCTTTGGGAAAAGCTAATGCTGGATGGTATGCAGGCAGGACTGGCCTGGATCACCATCTTGCGAAAGCGCGACAGCATCCGCGAGGAGTTTGACGGTTTCGAACCACAGCAGCTGATCGCGTGGGATCAGCAACGCGTTGACAAGGCGCTGCAGAACCCCGGCATTATCCGCAGCCCTAAAAAGATCGAAGCGACCATCGGCAACGCCAAAGCCTATCTCGCCATGGCCGATGCAGGCGAGAGTTTTGCGGACTATTGCTGGGGCTGGGTCGGCGGGACGCCGATTGTCAATTCATGGAAGCACTGGACAGACGCGCCAACCAAAACCGAGCTGTCTGAAGCCTTCTCCAAGGACCTCAAATCACGTGGATTCAAATTTGTCGGGCCAACCATCGTGTATGCCTGGATGCAGGCAGTTGGCATGATCAATGACCACCAGCTAGACTGTCCACGTCATTGGGAGATCCAGGAGATGTATGGATGAGATCGGCTGCGATCTGTTTTGTGGGCCTGGTCTTTGTTGCCGGGTGTGAGCATGTCCGCAGCAGTGATCGTGAAAGCGCTTTTCAGCACTGTCGCTGGATCGAGGATGACGGCGAGCGCCTGGAGTGTATTGATGAGCATGTGAGCGACGCCGAGTTAGACCGAAACAATCGCGCCAAGGCAATTGAGTTGGAAGTGGCAGCCGCAGAGCAGCGGCAATCCGTCTGTATGGCGCATGGTGGGTCCGAGGACTCCTGCGCTCAGGCAGCTGATCGTGGCATTCGGCCAGACCGTCCGGTCGATCCTGAAAATACTTTGGGGAAAATCGTCTACGGATCTGAGACCTGGACCGACCCCAGCACGTGGGAACCTGACTAGGCCGCCGATCATGCTCGACGCGCGCGGGTGAGTCGCGCTAAACCCGTTCGACACATATTCGCGCCGAAATCGAAAGCGTACCCCCATGCCTACACCTGTCATTTCCGCCACCGGGCTTTGGACTCCGCCCAATAGCGTTTCGAACGAAGAACTGGTCGAGAGCTTCAATGCCTGGTCAGATCTGTGGAACACCGAACATGCGGCCGAGATTGAAGCCGGGTCATTGGAGGCCAAGCCGCATTCATCGGTGGAGTTCATCGAAAAAGCCTCCGGCATCAAGTCGCGCTATGTGATCGACAAGTCCGGCGTGGTTGACCCGCACACAATGGCCCCGCGCATTCCTGAGCGCCCGAATGAAGAGATTTCCGTCCTGGCTGAGATGGCTGTGAATGCGGCGCGCCAGGCTCTGGAGACGGCTGGCCGCGATCCTGGGGACATTGATGCGGTCTTGTGCGCAGCATCCAACATGCAACGCGCTTACCCGGCCATGGCGATTGAAGTGCAACAGGCGCTGGGTATTGATGGCTTTGCTTTCGACATGAACGTTGCGTGTTCGTCGGCCACGTTCGGTATCCAGGCAGCGGCAGACTTTGTTCGGTCTGGCAGCGCGAAATCGGTGCTGATGGTGAACCCGGAAATCTGTTCAGGCCACCTCAACTTCACCGACCGCGACAGCCATTTCATATTCGGTGATGTGGCAACTGCTGTGTTGGTAGAGGCTGAGGACATGGCGCCCAGTGATCACTGGAAGATCCTCCACACGCACCTGAAGACCGAGTTCTCCAACAATATCCGCAATAATTTCGGATTCCTGAACCGCACAGCGCCTGAAGGTGTGGGCGCCACGGACAAGCTGTTTGTGCAAGAGGGGCGAAAGGTCTTCAAAGAGGTTGTGCCCATGGTGTCGGCCATGATTGGCGAAGACATGGACAAGTTGGGCCTGGTCAGCACCGATCTTCGCCGCATGTGGCTGCACCAGGCCAATGCGAACATGAACCGGTTAATCGCGGCGAAAGTGCTCGGCCATGAGGCCAGCGAGGATGAAAGCCCGACAGTCCTCGATACCTACGCCAACACGTCGTCGGCAGGTTCGATCATTGCGTTTCATAAGAATTCGAGTGACTTCCAAGCGGGCGAGAAGGGCGTGATCTGTTCCTTTGGGGCAGGCTATTCGGCCGGTGCCGTCTACGTCGAGAAAGTGGCATAAAACATCGCTTTCCTCACCGGTAGGCTTCGACTTTCTTGCTCCACGAACCTAGGTGTTGCGAAACCGAAGAGTTTCTGGAGGAAACACCATGTCAGCAGACCGCGAATTTGATCTCCTTATCTACGGCGCCACCGGATTTACCGGCAGGCTGGTTGCGGAGTATCTAAATACCTCCCACGCCGCGCGGGCTGGACGGTGGGCCATGGCCGGGCGTAGCGCCGAGAAACTGGCAGCCGTGCGCGACGAGATGGGATTGCCGGCAGATACTCCGCTGATTGTCGCCAATGCGGACGAGGGTGACAGCCTCAAAGCCATGGCCGAGCGCGCCAAAGTGATTTGCACAACGGTCGGGCCTTACACGTTGTACGGCGAGCCTCTGGTGTCGGCCTGTGTGGACGCGGGAACCGACTATGTGGATCTCTCCGGTGAGCCACTTTGGATGCGTGAGATGATTGAAAAGTACGATGCCCGGGCCAAGGAAACCGGCGCTCGCATTGTCCACTCATGCGGCTTCGACTCCATACCCTTTGATCTCGGTGTTGTGTTTGCCCAAGAGGCAGCCAAAGCCGAGTTCGGCGCCTATGCGCCGAGGGTGCGCGGGCGCGTGCGCAAGATGCAAGGGACGTTCTCCGGCGGGACAGCCGCCAGCAGTCGTGCCACCATGGCAAAGGTGAAAGAAGATCCGTCACTGTTTGGTCCGTTGGTATCGTCCTTCGGCCTGACAGGGGATTTTGAAGGCGCTGAGCAGCCAGAAATGAACAAGGCCGCGCTTGACCCCGATGGCAATTGGGCCGCGCCGTTCTTCATGGCGGTGATCAACACCAAAAATGTCCACCGCTCCCATTATCTCAATGGTCTGCCTTATGGTAAGGGCTTCCAGTATGATGAAATGATGGTCGCCGGGCCGGGCGATAAGGGGAAGTCGACGGCCGAAGCCATCGCAAATGCCGGGCCGCTTGGCGGGGATGGCTCCAGCGGGCCGAAGCCCGGTGAAGGCCCCAGCAAGGAAGAGCGAGAGGCCGGGCATTATGACTTGCTGTTTGCGGCCGAAATGGGTGATGGCCGGGTCGTGAATGCAGCTATAACCGGCGACAAGGATCCGGGCTACGGATCGACGTGTAAGATCATTGCTGAGGCGGCGCTTTTCCTGGCCGATGGGCACTGTTCTGCCGGCGGTGGCGTGACCACGCCGGGTGCGGCGTTCGGCACGGCGATTGTGCCAGCCCTTGTGGATCGTGCGGGCATGGCCTTCGAGGTCGAGGCTTAGGCAACCCGCCACGAAGCCCTCGCTTTCTTGCCATGAAGTCATGTAAGCGTTTGTCCAAACACTGGAGGACAACGCCATGATGAAACAGATGTTTTCGGGTCTGGCTGCCGTGATACTGCTGGCTGCCTGTGGCGGCGGCGGTGACAGCTAAGATTACGAAGAGTCAGGGGACGTGCTGGGTTCGATGAACATGCGATCTGCTGCGCCGTCCATGACCGCCCCGGCGCTTGCAATGGAAGAGGTACTTGAATTCGATGGCGCGCCCGGCGCGACAGGTGGCGAATCCGAAACCTTCGAACAGTATATCGCTTACACCCATCGCCTTGGTGTGCGTCTTCCCAAGGACAGCGTCGAGCCGATGATGATGAGCCATTTGGATGCGTGTATTGATGCCGGGCCGGCGGTCTGCATCATCACCAATTCCAGTCTCAACAATCAGTCTGACGATTATGTCTCTGGTCAGGTGTTCCTGCGCGCCAAGCCCGATTGGATCGAAACCTTCCTGGCCAGCATTGACGCCCAAACGGAAACTGCCGGCGGCGAGATCAGTTTTCGCAACACCAGCGCGGAAGATCTGACCCGTACGATCATCGACACTGGTGCCCGGCTGACCGCCCAGAAAACCTTGCAGACACGGCTTTTCGGCTTGCTGGAACGCCGCGATGGGGAATTGTCGGATCTGTTGGCCATCGAGCGGGAGCTTGCGCGTGTTACCGGTGAAATCGAGAGCATTGAATCGACGCTCAAAGCCCTGCGCCAACGCGTCTCAATGAGTGAGCTTTCGGTTCAATATGAGACCAAGGTCAGCTCCATCGGACCGCAAAGGTTCAATCCGCTCGGCGAGGCGCTAAGCGATTTTTTCTATAACCTCTCAAGTGGCCTTGCCGGTGTGATCACCGCCTTTGCTATCGGACTGCCATGGCTGTTGTTGATCGGGGTGTTCCTCTGGGTGTGGCTACGCCTGATCTGGCCGCGCGTGCGGCGCAAAAAGGCCTGAGGCTTCACCTTGCGCGCGGCCGGGTTCCCCGCAACAAGGGAGACAAAGCGCGCAAGGGAGGGCCTGCGATGGACGCGGCTGCCAAGACTGGAATCTGGATCACAGCTACAGGCGTGATCGTTGCGTTCCTGTATCTGGGGCGCGGAATACTGGCGCCTTTTGCCCTCGCCGCGTTCCTGTTCTTGACGATTGAGGGCTTTGCCAGGGCCATTGACGAGTATGTTCCCGGCGAGCGCCGTGGCCTTTGCCGCGCTGTCGCGATCCTGGTGGTTCTCACAGGCTTCATCGGGTTCGTTGCGTTGATGGCGCAAGGCATAGCCCAGTTCGGCGGTGCAAATTCGGCTGATTATGAGCGCAAGATCAATGATTTGATCGCTGAAGGCTATGGATGGGTCGGCATGGGAGAGGCGCCGACGCTGACACAATTGTTGTTCAATGACACCGGCCAGCGCCTTGCCGGATTGATCGCCAATGCCATCGGCGAGTTGTCGGCTGATATCGTTGTGATCTTTATCTACATCGCGTTCATGTTCCTTGCACAGTCGGCCTGGTCGACGAAACTGGATCAGATTTTCAAAGATGCAGAGCAACGTGAGCAGGCTACGAAAGTGGCTGATGCTGCGCGTCGCGGGATCGAAACCTATCTTTGGACCCAGACCGTGATCTCGACGCTGATCACGCTGCTCACCTATTTCACACTCGTAGCGCTCGGTGTGGAAAACGCACTGTTCCTGGCAGCACTGATTTTTGTGCTGAATTACATCCCTACCATCGGATCCATCGTGGCCGCTCTCGTGCCGCCACTATTCGCGATTGTGCAGCCTGTCGTTCCCGTCTGGGTGCCGGGCAGTGAGACACAGGCCACGTTCATCTATGCGGCATTAGTGTTTGGCGGTGTCAGCCTCTGGCAGTTTGCCATCGGCAATTTTGTGCAGCCCCGTATGATGGGTGACAGTCTGAACCTGTCTGCATTGATCGTCTTGTTAAGCCTTGCGGTCTGGGGCGCTATCTGGGGCATCCCCGGCATGTTCTTGTCCGCCCCGCTTACGGTCTTGATGATGGTGCTTTTTGCCCAGTCAAAGTCCACCCGATGGGTGGCGATTCTGCTTTCGGCGAATGGTGACCCTCAAATCGGTGGAGTTCGGCAGTTGTCGCAAAACTGACAAAAAAATGATAAACAAAATCAAATAGGTGAAGTGAAATTGCAGTTTTTCACTTGCTCTGCGGATGGGGGTGATACATATGCGATCCACAGGCCTCCGCGTGCGTCCCCCCACCCAGCCTGCGGATAGAGGCCTGCGGGCCCATCGGACATGTCCCCGTTCGATGGGTCCACTTTCTTCCGAAGTTTCGATTTCATCTTCGCCATTGCAGCGCATTTTGTGGCATGTGCGGGCGTTGTCCGTGATGGCCGTAAGGTCTATCTAGACGGCACAATTGCTGACCGGGGATCCAATGTCTGCCGACACCTATGGCGCGAGTTTGCCGCGCGAACAGCTGTTCTCTCAGTTCGACCGGGAAGCTGACAACGAGGACCTTCGGGGATTGTCAGCAGACGCACTGCGGGCATTGGCAGGCTCGCTTTGGGCGCGGGTTGACGCCGCCGAGCACGGCCAAACCGAGGTTCATATCGCAGCTTCGACCAAGCGCGATGCCACTCTGCCGGTCAGAACACTGATTGAGATCATTGGACCGGATATGCCGTTCCTGGTCGATTCGATGCTGAACACGTGCGCGATGCTCGGTCACAACGTCCTTGCACTGTTTCACCCCGTGGTGACACTGCAGGACGACACACATCTGTCGGCGATCCAGGTGCACCTTCCGCTCATCGCGGATGACGAAGCCAAGCCCTTGGTAGATGCGATTCACGCAACGTTGTCTGATGTCGATCAGACTGTCAGCGACCATGACGCCATGCGCGCGGCGATGCGCCAAGAAATCGCAAAACTATCGCGCCAGGACCACCTTCCCGCACTCATGCGCAATGAGGCGATCGAGTTTCTTCGGTGGCTGGAGAATGAGCACTTCGTGTTTCTCGGAAAACGCACCTACACCTTCCCACGCGATGACGATGCCGAAATTCTGCCGGTCGAGCCTGAGATGGTTGAGGGTTCAAATCTCGGTTTGCTGCGCAAAGAAGACCTGAACGTCCTGAACCGGTCCAGCGAACCGACTGTGCTGACGGAAGCAAGCGGTGAATTTGTTGCTCAGCTGGATCCGATCATTATCGCCAAGTCGACGATGCAAAGCTGTGTGCATCGCCATGTGCCGTCCGACTATGTTGGCATCAAACACTATGACGGTGCAGGAAAAGTGTGCGGGGAAACGAGGTTTCTCGGCCTTTTCACCGCCGAAGCCTATGATGAGACAGCACGCACCATCCCGATGATCCGCCGGCGTGTCAGCGATATCATTGAAGCGTCTGGCGCCAGTGCGGGCGGACACAGTGAAAAGGCGCTGGCAAACCTCATTGAAACCTGGCCGCGCGACGAGCTGCTGCAAACCGACGCGGAGACTCTGTCGCCAATGCTGGTTGGTGCGTTGCATCTCATCGGCCGACCACGGATTCGCCTGTTCCTGCGCTTTGATGAGTTTGATCGGTTTGTAACAGCGATCGTTTACGTGCCGCGCGAGGCCTATGATACCACATTGAGGATGAAGATCGCTGACTTGCTCGCCGATCAGTTCAACGGTGTGGTCAAGGATTTCCAACCAAGGTTTGACACCAGCCCTCTGGCCCGCGTGACCTATCATATCCGCCTCGATGAGGGTCACCCCAACCCCGATGTCGATCGGTTGGAAAAGCAAATCGCCGCCCTGTCTCGCACCTGGGACCAAGCGTTCCGCGAAGCCTTGGCGGAAAGCGACCTGGCCGGTGAAGCGGCCAAGGGGGCGCCCGCGTTTCGTGGCGCCTTCAACGCCGCCTATCGCGAAGCGTTCACGCCGAGTGAAGCGCTGATTGATGTTTCTGAAATGGCACATTTGTCTGCCGAGCACCCGCTTCGCATCCGCGGCTACCGCCTGCCCGATGATGACCCTGCATTGGTGCGCGCGAAAATATACTCGCGGTCTGGCTCAATTGCGCTTTCACGTTGTGTACCGGTCGTCGAAAATATGGGCCTGTTTGTGGAGTTTGAGACGGGCTATCCGGTTCGCCCCGAAACGCCGCCCACCGATAACGCACCAGAGACCTACTGGGTACACAATCTGAAGATGAAGCGCTTGTCTGGAAAGCCCGTCGACTTTGGCGCGCTGGCCGAAATTTTTCAGGACGCGTTCCTCGCCGTTTGGACCGGACGCGCGGAAAATGACGGCTTCAATAGGCTTGTGTTTTCGGCTGAAGCCAGCTGGCAAGAATGTGTTTTGCTGCGCGCGCTCTGTGCCTATCGCAAACAAACCGGCAGAGATCCGGCTCGGCCCACACAAATCCAAGCGCTAGCAAATCATTCTGACCTAACGCGACAAGTTTTGGCGCTCTTCAAAGCAAAGTTCGACCCAGACGCGTCTGACAAGGACCTTGAAACACGGTCCAAGCGATGTGATGCGTTGCGGCAAGATATTGAGATCGGTCTCGAAAGCGTTCCGGCGCTTGATGATGACCGTGTGATCCGCCGACTCGCCGATCTGATCCTGGCGAGCGTGAGGACAAACTACTACCAGGACGGTGCCGAGGCGCTATCGCTGAAAATCGCCAGCCGGGAGGTGGAAGAGCTTCCGGCGCCAAAACCCTATCGAGAAATTTTCGTGGCAAGCCCGGAAGTGGAAGGCGTGCATTGTCGGTTTGGACCGGTCGCGCGCGGCGGTCTTAGATGGTCCGACCGGCGAGATGACTTCCGCACGGAGGTCTTGGGTCTGGTGAAAGCGCAACAGGTCAAGAATGCGGTGATCGTTCCGGTGGGATCGAAAGGCGGGTTTTTCCCGAAATGGCTCCCTGAAGACGGAGGCCGAGAAGACGTGCGTCAGGCCGGTATTTCAGCCTATCGCTCTTTTATTTCGTCGCTGCTTTGCCTCACCGACAATCTCGTCGATGGCAAAGTGGTTCATCCGGACCGTACAGTGGTCTGGGATGGCGAAGATCCGTATCTCGTCGTTGCCGCAGACAAAGGCACAGCCACGTTCTCAGACATCGCCAATGAGATTTCCCAGAGCCAGGGCTTTTGGCTTGGCGATGCGTTCGCGTCTGGTGGGTCGGCTGGATATGACCACAAGAAGATGGGCATCACGGCACGCGGCGGCTGGGAAGCCGTCAAACGCCACTTCCGCGAGATCGGAAAAGACATTCAGACTGAGACCTTCTCCGTCATTGGTGTGGGCGATATGTCTGGCGACGTTTTTGGCAATGGCATGTTGTTGTCAAAACAGATCAACCTGATCGCCGCGTTCAATCACATGCATATTTTCATAGATCCTGATCCGGCCGACCCTGAACGGCTTTGGGATGAACGCAAGCGATTGTTTGATTTGCCGCGGTCGAGTTGGGCTGATTATGATGAAAGCCTGATTTCGGAAGGCGGCGGAATATTTGAGCGCAGCGCGAAAGCCATTTCTCTCACCCCTCAAATCAAGACGCTCACCGGTCTTGGCGCGGATCGGGTCACGCCGAACGAATTGATCCACGCTTTGTTGAAGGTGCAGGCTGAACTGCTTTGGTTTGGCGGCATCGGCACATATGTGAAAGCGTCCACCGAAAGCCATACAGATGCTGGAGACCGCACCAATGATGGTCTTCGCATCGATGCCCGCCAGTTGAACGTCGATGTTGTGGGCGAGGGCGCCAATCTCGGGATGACCCAGGCTGCCCGCATCGAAGCGGCTTTGGCGGGCGCGCGGCTGAATACAGATGCCATTGACAACTCAGCCGGCGTCGACAGCTCTGACCATGAAGTGAATATCAAGATCCTGGCGAGCGAAGCCATCCGCACGGGCGCTTTGCCATCGGGCGAACGTAATGAATTGCTTCGCGCCATGACAAATGATGTCGCGAGCCATGTGCTGCAGCACAATTATGCGCAAACTGGCGTTCTGACCCTCGCCGAAGCGGCGTCGTCTGACGACACGTCCGCCCTCGACCGGCGGATGGATGCGCTGGAAACGCGCGGCGTTCTGGACCGCGATCTCGAAGGCCTGCCCGACAGCGGAGATCTCCAGAAACGGTTTGAGGCTGACAAACCGCTCACGCGGCCAGAACTCTCGGTGATCTTGGCCTGGACGAAGATCACTTTGTTTGATGATCTGGTTGAATCTTCGGTGCCTGATGACCCCGCCTTTGAGGAAATGCTGGAGTCCTATTTTCCCGCCGCGATCCGAAAGTATCCTGACGCGATTGAAGGCCACAGGCTGAGACGTGAGATTGTTGCGACCATGCTGGCCAACCGAATGCTGGATGCGATTGGCCCGGCAGGCTTCCAGCGACTGCAAGAGGCAACCGGGGCCGACAATGCCGCTTTGACCGCTGCTTTCGAAGTGGCGGCTCGATTGCTCAATATCTCGCAGTTCCAAGCCGAGGTGAACGCGCTCGACAATACGGTTGCAGCCCATGTGCAAACGCAAATGCACGCCAGCACGGCCCAGGCCCTGGCGATGGCGACCCAATGGCTGGTCCTCCAGCAGGACGCGGAAAGCGTGGCCGCTCTGGTCGCTCGGTTCCAGGCGCCGGTCGACATGTTCAAAGCCAGTTTGCGCGATACGGCATCGTCACATGTCGGTGTCCGCATTGAACGGCAGGTCCGTACACTGATGAGCGAAGGCGTTCCCGAACCGCTGGCACGATGGAGCGCTGCAATGACCTATTTCGTGTTGGGTATTCAACTGGTGCCTCTAGCGTTGGAGCACGGGGACATGACGGCCGTCGCCGCCACCTATTTTAGCGTCGGGGAAAACTTGCGCCTCGACCGTCTTTTGTCGCGCGCGGGCACCCATCTCAAAGAGTTGGGCTATTGGGACCGGTTGGCCACGCGCCGCATGATGGACACGCTTCGCGACGAGCAGATTTCAATGGTCCGTGAGGCGCTGGACGACGGCGGTGTGGACCCCTGGCTGGAAAGCCGCGCCAGCCAGCGGAAGATGCTCATGGACCAGCTGCGGTCTTTCAGCGAAGGTCATGTGTGGTCGTTTTCCAAGTTCGCACTGGCTGGCGATGCCTTGCGGGCGTTCCGAACAAAAGACGTCTGATCCATGTTCCGTTTGATTGGTCTGAGTTTTCTGGCGGTATTGATCATTCTGATCGCGGTGGTTCTGGTGCGCACAGTCACCTATGGCAACAAACCATTGGCATCGGATGTTGACTTGCCTGATGTCCCGATCGTGAACTCTCAGCGTTCGGCAGAGCGACTGGGTGAAGCGCTGCGTATTCGCACGATCACGGTGACGGCGGGCGATCCTCTGCCTGGGCG
This sequence comes from Pseudomonadota bacterium, assembly GCA_039815055.1. Lineage (GTDB taxonomy): Bacteria > Pseudomonadota > Alphaproteobacteria > Caulobacterales > Hyphomonadaceae > UBA5336. The sequence goes on from JBCCAA010000024.1 coordinate 23,740, forward strand.
CGAACAACCCTGGCTGGACCTGCATGACTGGCTGGAACGTACATATCCGGCGGTTCACACGAGGTTGCAGCGTGAAACCGTAGCCAACTTCACCCTGCTTTACACCTGGCCTGGCAGTCAGCCGGATCTGAAGCCGATCCTGTTGATGGCGCACCAGGATGTTGTGCCCGTGAACATCGGCACTGAAGGCGACTGGGACGCGCCACCATTTGCCGGTGAAATCCTCGATGGTTATATCTATGGGCGCGGAACCATCGACGACAAAGGCTCTCTGGTCGCACTGATGGAAGCGGCCGAAGCGTTGGTGGACAGCGGATTTCAGCCACGCCGCACGGTTTACTTCCTGTTTGGCCATGATGAAGAGGTTTCAGGGTCTGGCGCGGCGGCCGGCGTCGCATTGCTGAAAAGCCGAGGTGCAGAACCGCTTATGGCGCTGGATGAGGGGTTTATGATCCTCGATCCCTCGCCGCTCACAGGTAAGACGATGGCGTTCATCGGCGTGGCGGAGAAGGGCTACATGACCGTGCGTGTGACGGCGGTGGCGGACGGAGGTCATTCCTCGTCCCCGCCGCGTGACAGCGCCGCTGTTCGCCTTTCGCGGGCTTTGGTCGCGCTGGATGACAATCAGATGCCTGCGGATTTCACTGCGTCCCCGGTCAAGGAACTGTTGGCCGCGAGCGGGCCGGATGTGTCTTTCACGACCCGGATGGCCTTGGCCAATCTCTGGCTGTTCAAGCCCCTTGTTGAAGGGCAAATGGCAGATATCCCAGCCGCCAATGCTATGATCCGCACGACGACAGCGCCGACCATGCTAGTGGGCTCTGCCAAGGAAAACGTGCTTGCCCAGCGCGCCAGTGCCATTGTGAATTTCCGGATCCATCCGACCAACACCGAAGCCGACATTCTCGAACATGTGCGCGAGGTGACGGCTGATATTCCCAGGATTGAGATCGAACGATTGTCGGGCGGTATCCGCGGAGATGGCGCATCGCCTGTCTCACCCATCGATACGGCGGTATATGACGTGTTGTCTGCCGTGGCCCGGCACGCCGGCAATGATGCGCCTGTCGCCCCCGGGCTGGTCATTGGTGCCACTGATGGCCGCTATGCCACCGCGATCACCGACAGTGTTTACCGCTTTGTTCCTGCGGTCATGACGCCAGAGGAGATATCGGGGTTCCACGGCACCAATGAGCGTATTTCCGTGGAGAACATGGGTCGTATGTCGACCGGGTATGCTCAGATGATTGTTGCTCTGGACAGTTTACCTGAGTGAAGCTGTTTCCTGGCCCATCGGTCTGAAGACTTCTACTTTCAGCCCCACATACCGCCGAACAGAATAGGGCTCGTAGCCCGCACGCGCCAGGCGGTCGCGAATCTGACCGGCCTCACCATCATTGCAGTAAATGCTTGGTTTGAGGAACGCGATCTTGTCTGCCTCGGCGGCAAAGTCCGACCAGGATTGGCGCGTGCCGACACCGCCAGCCAGCGCGCCGGCTTTCTCATTGGCGATACGCACGGCGATGGATTGGCCGTAGATTTCGCGCCATCCGTCCAGATCGAGGTGCCATACGCCTTCGCGCGAATTGATTACGACGGGCCGGTCATCGGCATAGTGGTGGACCACTGGCAAACTGAACGTGTCGCAAATCACGAAAGACGCATTGTCCACCGACGGCGTGTGCATGGCCCCGTCCCAGTCCTGAACCAGCTGTGCGCCGAGCGCGGTTTCGCTTCCAGAGCGTTTCACATATTGAAGCGACGAGATCGAGCTTATCACAAGGACAAGCCCCGTTGCGAACGCGGCGGCGAGCTGTGGCCGGGTCCGTGTTGCAAAAGCGGCGAGCGCAAGGGCGCCGCCAAAGATAGCGGGCAGAATGGTGCGCTCCATGTACACCGGCTGGATGACCCATCCCATCGACCAGATGAAGAGGGGCAGAACGGCCAGGTGGAACCAGATCATCGCCGCCAGCCAGCTCGGGCGGGTCGAGGCTTGCAGCACACCTGTCCCAAGGGCCAGGAAGACGATGGCCGGTCCGATAAGCCCGGTTTTGTTTGGTCCGAGCGTGGCGGCGAGTATGAATGCAGCTTCCGGAACACTCTTCTGGTCGAGCCAGTTGAACGCGCCAGCCCCGCCCAGCATCACGCTAAGCCAGGGCAACCACAGCAGTAGGGCCGCTGCATTGGTGGCAGCAAGGTGAAGGATCGCCGGGTGCGCCCGCATACGGTCACGCGCCACAAACAACATGCACCCCATGGCGTTGAGTGCAAAAAGGTACAGAACGCCTGCATTGTGGGTGTAAAGCGCTGCTAGGGCGGATATGGCATAAACCGCTGACCAAGCCAGAAGTCCGCGATCTTTCCACGCCTTTTGAGCCTCCAGCCGGTCTACCATCATCTGGAAAGCAAGACAGGTCAGCGACAGGAAGAACACCAGCTGTGCGTAGTTCCGTCCGTTATTGGCGTAGACAAGCAACGTGTAGGAGAAGGCTGTCATGGCCAGCACAACAAGGGCGCCCATTCGGCCGGTCAGTCGTCGGCCAAGTGCGTAAACGACCAGCAGTGTCAGGGTAGAGAACACGGCTGATGGCAGTCTCAGAGCCATTTCCGTCGACGTTATACCCATCAGCAGTTTTACGAATGTGACGTGTAGAGGAGGGTGCGTATCGAACGGTACACTCCACAGGTGAGCGTAAGACAGGTCCGCCGCCGCCATCGTGTGGCCTTCATCGATCCAAAGCGAGTCCATGCCGATGGTGGTGAAGCGCATCAGTGCGCCGGTTAGCAAAAGCACAAAAAAGGCCGCGCGTTCGACGCTCAAATCGATTTCGGCACCGCCCGCGGCGGCGCTAGATTTCGGCGAACCGATTGTTCTATCGATGGACACAAAAGTCACGCCACACACCCCAGACTCGTGAGACTTAGGTTGTGCAGCGAACATGAACAAAAAACAACGAGACTCAACTCTGAGCCGAATTAGTCGCCGGTCGCTGTCTCTGGTGGTGAATCTGTAAGATTTTGGGACGCCGTTCTCTGGGCTCTTAGCTCGGTTTTGCGGCGTTCTCGATCGCGCAATTCATCGGAAAACGCGCTTGCAAAAACCCCGGCGGGCAAGGCGACGACACCGATGCCGGCCAATGCGATGACGGAGGCTGCGATCCGCCCGAGCGTCGTGATCGGATAGACATCGCCGTAGCCCACGGTTGTTAGAGTGGCGATGGCCCACCATACGGCCCGAGGTATCGATCCGAATTCTTCCCGGCCTTCGCCCACCCCTTCAATGAAGTAGAGCAGGACCGCCGACACGTAGACCAGCGCCATGGCCACAGCCAAAGTTGTAAACAATTGCCCGCCAGATCGCCGGACCGCTGCGCCCAGAATGTCAAAAGCTGGCATGAAGCGAGCAATTTTGACCAGCCGGGTCAAACGCAGCACCCGAAGGATCATCAGGGCCTCATCGCCCTGGCCCTGGGTGGCGATCAGCCAGATGAGTTCAGGCAGAAATGCAATCAAGTCCGCCAGCGCACTGGGTGTTATCATATAGCGCAGCCGCCCGAGCACGCCGCGATAACGCGGATCTTCGCCTTCCGCCCAAAGCCGAATGAGATATTCAACGGCAAACACGGCAAGGATGAACAAATTGAACACGCCAATTGCCTGTCGCCAGGCCGGCGACAGTGTTGGTTCCGTTTCCAGCGCCAGGGCCAGAAAGGTCAACAGCACTAGGATGATGATCGCCAGATTGGTGCGCGAGAGCTCGCCATGCTCACGCGCGTTGGGCTCAAGCTGCATGTAGAGCTTATGGCGCAGGCCCATTTGAACGGCTGTGTGCTGAACCGACATGGGTGTCGAATCTCCCTGCTAAACCGGACGTTAGCGCCCCGCCAGACCGGAGTCGATTGGTACGAGCCTAGCTACGCAGTTCTCCGCCGGTGGCTTTTTTCACCTTGGCGACAATCTTCGCCATCACCGCGTCAATATCGGCGACTTTCAGCGACTCGCCGCGCGGCTGAAGCGTAACTTCCAGCGCAACAGATTTATGGCCGTCTTCAACGCCTTGCCCGGCATAGACATCAAACACTGCTATGTCGCTGATCAAGGCTTTGTCCGCGCCGCGGGCCGCTGACAGCAGGTCAGCGGCGGGCACATCGTCTGCGACCACAAAGGCGAGATCGCGCCGGACCGGGGTCAGCTCTGCCACATCGAGCCGCGAGCGCGTTTTGGTGCCTCGTGCTTTCATCTGGGGCAGGGCGTTCAAGTTCAGCTCGAAGCCATACACCGGACCGTCAACGTCCAGTGTTCTCAACGCGCGGGGGTGCAGCGCTCCGAACTGGGCCACGGTGACCTTGCCCATCTTCAGGCTTGCGCCCTGGCCAGGATGCCAGTGGCTGTCTCGGGGCTCGCCGATCTGAAACCGCGCGCCGGGCTGTCGGATGGCGTCCAATACGGCATAGAGATCTGCTTTGGCGGCGAAAGCATCATAGCTTGAAGCGCTCTGCCAATGGCGCGCGGGATCTGGCCGAACAATGGCCGTCACCATGGTGCGCTGGTCTTTTGGGCCGTCGCCGAGATATACTGGGCCCACCTCAAACAGGCGGACTTCGCTTTCACCCCGGTCGCGGGCGGTTTGGGCGGCCTTGGCCAGGTTTGCCAGGATTGTCGGACGCATCTGGTTCAGTTCGCTCGCCACCGGATTGGCCAGCGTCAGCGCGTCCGCGCCGCCAGCAAACTCAGCCGCATCCTCTTTGGGCATGAAACTCCAGGTTACGGTTTCAAGAAAACCACGGGCAGCAAGGGCTCGGCGTGCTGTGCGAACGCGATCCTGCAGTGCTGTAGTGACGATGCCGCGCCCGCCTTGCGGTGCTGGTAGTGAGGTCTCGGGCAGTGCGTCGTAGCCAACCAGACGGGCGATCTCTTCCACGATGTCGGCCGATTGTTGAATGTCGAAGCGCCAGGACGGTGGGGTAAGATACATCCCATCGCCGGCATCTTCGATGGCAAAGCCGAGATCCTTGAGCATTCTCTTCATATCGGCAGGTTTGACATCCAGGCCTGTCAACCGAGCCACATCTGCCTTTTTGAAGGTTACCTTGTCCTGAGCCGCCGGAGCGCTGCCGGCAACAGACGCATCAGTCGGTTTCCCTCCGCCATGACTGGTGATCAGTTCAATGGCGTAGTTAAGCCCATCCAGGCAGCTCTGCGGGTCAACACCCCGTTCAAACCGGTAGCGGGCGTCGGAAATGATGCCTGTTGCGCGCCCTGTGCGGGCCGTGCGCAGGGGATCAAACCACGCGCTTTCGATGAAGACATCGGTAGTCTCTTCGCTCACAGCGGTGCTTTCGCCGCCCATCACGCCGCCCAGACCGATGGCGCCGCTGTTGTCGGCGATCACACACATGTCTTCTGTAATATCGTAGGTCTTGCCATCCAACGCGGCCAGGCGTTCACCGCCCCGGCCCAGCCGCGCGACAATGGCGCCGTCTAGCTTGCTGAGATCGTAGACATGCAGTGGGCGCGCGCGGTCATACGAAATGTAATTTGTAACATCGACCAGCAAATTCTTCGGCGTCAGGCCAATGGCCTTTAGCCGGGTTTGCAGCCAGTCGGGCGAGGGTCCGTTCTTTACATCACGTACAACGGCCCCGGCGAAGATCGCGCAAGCGTCATCACGCTCAATACGGATGTCGACCGGGCAAGCGCCCTTACCGGAAGGTGCCTTTATTTCCTTTGGGGTGAAACGGCCGGCGCCTGCCGCCGCCAGGTCGCGGGCAATACCAGCGACGCCCAACCAATCGGGGCGATTCGGCGTGACTTCGAAATCAATGACAGCGTCATCCAAGCCAAGGGCCTCTGCCGCCGGCGTCCCAAGCGCCCAATCCTCGTCGAGATCGGCGATCCCGTCATGGTCCTCGCCAGCATTCAGTTCCTTGGTGGAGCACATCATGCCGTGGCTCTCGATGCCACGGATTTTGCGGGGCTTCTTGTCCAGCGTGAAATCGAGACCCGGAATATACGTACCCAGCGCGGCATAGATTGCGGTCATGCCTTCGCGGGCATTGGGCGCGCCGCAAACAATCTGACGCTCACCGTCAATCGTGTCGACAGTGCACACCCGCAACCGGTCCGCATCGGGGTGTTGCTCAGCGGCTTTCACTTTGCAGACCGTGAATGCCGCCAAGTCTTCGGCAGGATTAGACACGTCTTCCACTTCCAGACCTGCCTGGAGCATCTTGTCCAGGATGCCATCGAGGTCGAGTTTGGTGGCGAGATAATCTTCAAGCCAGGAGAGGGTGAATTTCATGGCGCAAATGCCTTGGTGTCAAAAGCCGGAAAACCGAGAGCCAGCGCACTAGCGCATTTTCGTTGAGAGCCCAAGCGGTGGAGCCACCGTACGTGTTTTCGCTGCGATTGGCGCCACACAATTCATTGGTATTGGCGACAGAATTCGATCAACCAACACGTGTTTCAACTTGAATTTGTGGAGGAATTCTTTGGGCAGCGCGACGGATATTTCCCTTGCATCGCCGCAGGTTCTGATTAACGATTTGTTATGACGGCAGGAGGGGCGCCGACATTGGGAGGGTCAGGCCCGGTTTAACACCGGATGCCTGAACGCTTCGCCTTGAACGCAAAATGCGAAGGGGGGATAGGTGGACTGGATTGTAGCGCTACTCGCCTTGGCAGGCGTCATGGCGGTTTTGTCGACGATCACATCAGTGATAACCGAGTCGTTTCATAAGGTTTTATCGCTGCGCAGTGGCGGGCTCAAACGCATGATGTTCGCGCTATACGAGGATGGTTTCCTCGATGCTGGTGCGGCGCGCGTTCCGGAAGCCCTTCGCAGTGAGTCGCGGGAACAACGCAAACAGCGTACGGCGGCCGCCAAGGCGTTTGCCGATGCCATGACCCGAATCCCCACAAAACACCGCGGCTTTGTCGAGCGCATCGCATCGCGGCTGCCGGTCATTCGCCTCTTTGCCCGCCGCTATAACAGCCTGTCGAAAATCGAATTCGTGGAACAGTTCGCCGGCACACAGGAAGGCCAAGCGCTGCTTGACCGGGATCGAAGCCACATCGAACGGGAACTTGGTGTCCTCGCCTACCAGCTGGATCGGTATGGTTCTGCGCAGTCTTCCATCTTTGGAATGAGGGCGAAGTTCATTTCATCCATGGCGGCGCTTGGTTTTGTCATCGCGGCCAATGTGAACGCCCTCTCGATCTACCAGCATCTGGCCTCCAGTGATGATGCGGTGAGCGCGGCATTGGCCGGGCTCGGTGTGTCGACAGAGCAGACCAACCCGGTAGCCGAATTGCAGGCCACACTCGACAGTGTTCAGACCTCTTTGGACGAAGGAAACTTCAACACAGAAAATGTTCAGTCGTTCGAGACCCAACTGGCGTCGGTCGGCGGTCAGCTTGATGGTTTGCGCGCCGTCGGCATTCCCATCGGGCGCGATTTCTTTCCCTACTGCAAACAGCCCGCCTTCAGCGGCGCGCAGGACTTCCTGGCAGGACAGATTGATCCACTATGCCAGGCTATGGCGGACGAAAACACCAATCGCAGTGTCCTAAGCCGGATTTTCCTGACGCAGCATGGCTTTCTCTGGATCGGTAGCATGATCGGTACCGCGGGTTTGCTCGGATTGGGCGCGCCGTTCTGGTTCAATATTTTCGCAAGCTTGTCGCCGGTCGGCGGCGGGGCTTTGTCTCGCCTGGGTCGCAGGCAAACGGCGGCAGCGACCGTGGAAACGGCCGGCCGGCCGCAGGCGGAATCACAACTCAGCCGCAGCAATCTGGCGCGACCGGGCAATGAACCCGCGCTGGATGTCTTACATGACGGGTTCAAACTGGCGGCGGGTCGAACGTTAGATACCCGCCTTGCACGCGATATTGCCGAGGATCGTGCTCGCCACGCACCGGTGATGCCGGTTGGAGAAGTCTATCCCAAAACCGATGTGATTATTCCTGATCCATTCGATGACCCCGTGGCTTCAAGGACACACAGCGGCCCAATGCGCCAACGGATCGTGCGCGGAAAACCGCGTATCAAAACCCCACCCGGGAGTGAATCATGAGTCTGCTTCCTGTCGCCAGCACGGCCGGGATTCCCGGCAATGTGTTTGTTTCGGGCGTGCTTGGCCTGATCCAGATCAAGCAACAGCTTGATGAGTTCAATCTGCGCCTGAAACAGCGCCAGCAGGAAGAATACCGACTGCCGGCTCACAATGGCTGGTCAATCGACACATTCCGTGCCCAGGCGCTCAACCAGTTGAAGCGTGGACATAATCACCTGATCCAGCCGGGTGCAGAATTCGGTCATCTGTTCGTCAATCCCGACCCCGGCGATGTTCTTTTAGATCTCAACCCCGGCGTAACCGCCGAAGACATCGAGGATGCCGTCGATTACATCCTGCGCGTCGATAGCTGGCGAAACGATGTCTTCGTAATCAGCCCTAGCGACAGCGTCATGCGGATGGATCACATCACTGTCCTGACATTGGAACAGTGGCAGGGCGAGAGCGGCGGTCGCCTTTGGCTGGAGTTTGCTCAGTCCGTGGCTGGCACCGTCCTGCACACCGCCAGTGCGAATGCCGAACTTCTGGGCCTGGGGCCTCGGGAAGCGACCGTGCTGAAAGCCATGACCCCGGCCTTCAACGCGCTGCTCAGCCTCGATCCCAGCTCTGGTGCCGCCCACGCGGGCAAAAGCCTGGTGCGCGCGTTTCTGATGTCAGCGCTCGATCTGGCAGCCTCAGACCCGGACATCATTACCACCGACAAGAAGCTCAAGCCGCTCGTGGTGAACGTCCTCGGCCCACTCCAGCAATATGTCCATGACAATCCCGGCCTTGAATTCATGGCACGCGACAAACTGCAGGACTTCTTCCGCGGGCCGCTGGCCTATCACGCGATGAAGACGGTCAACGACAATCCTGACCTATTCCTGAAGGGGTCTTTTGCCCGGAAAAAAGCTGCTGGGGCAGTCATGCGAACGGCTCTAGGAGATTATCTGGCGAACGGACCTGATGATTTCGACGTCTCCGATGTTTTGTCGGAGAAGGGTGCGGTTCGGCTGATGAATACCACGCTCAACCTTTTAGAACGCCAGCCGGACATGTTCTTTGCCGGCACGGGCGACGCCGCAGAAGCGCTGCGCGGCTTCATGTCGAGCACGGCAGGCATTCTTTCCACAGCGCCCTCCCCATTCACGCTGCGTGGGGGACTAGACGCGGAAATCATGTCGGTCGCACTCGATGCCGCGTCCGAACTCGCCATGTCTCGTGCGGCGAAAGGGTTAGGCGACCATGATTGGGCCGATACCTGGACCAGCGTGGCGCAGGAACTGGTCGGCTCATTCACCGAGGGTCTCAAGGCGGGGCTCGGCCTCAACCCGGATGGCACACCGGCCGCACCCGGATCAGCTGCCGCCACGGGACGTTTCCAGCGTATCGTGTCCAAGGATATGGCGGTCAATCTGTTCCAGATTGTCATGGGGTCTGTGGCCGAGAAGCCAGACCTTTTGATGGGCGACGACACGAACCAGGAAGTCAAAGCGATCGTCGCTGGCATCGCCGCGTCTATCGCGTCCGACGAGTCCGGTCTTTTGCGGACGTCAGACTGGCGGAAAATCCTTGGTCACACCCTGACGCTGACAGCGCGTAATCCCGGTGGCCTGTTCTCGATTGATGAGCACTCTCCAGAAGGTCAAATCGGTGTTGTCTTGATCCAGCGGGTTTTAAACCTTGCGGGCGAAAACATGCAGGTGCGTGCCGATGGCTCGAAGGGCATGTTGTTCGGCCCGATCCTGGCCGAAGCCATCCAGATCACGCTCGATGCCGCTACGAAAACGGTGATCAGCGCAATGGATGAAAATTCCCTGCGCACCCATCTGGCGGCGTTCGATGACTTTGTCGGAATGCTGGATGAGTTCACGACCGGCCGTGCCATCACGCCGGAAGGCAGCACAGCGTTTGTCGTTCGCCTGGGCGGTGAAGAGTGGATCCAAGTGTTCCGTCACTATGTGGCGCATGTTCTGCGCCATGGCCCGGATCACGGCGTTACCGAGACCGACATTCTCGAACTCTTGGAAATTGTAAGCATCGAACTTGAACCCGGGGCGGGAGACCCCGTGGCCTGAGGAGGGCTAATCATGCGTCTGAATATTACCCTGTCTGCCTTTGTGACCGCAGGCCTTCTTGCCGGCTGTGCAACGACGGACCTGCCGAACAAAGAGAACGTTACCCTGATGTCGGAGACGGTTCGTCCCGGTATCGCCAATCTACTGGTGTCCGAAGCGCGACTTTCCAGCACGTCTGGTGCCAGCGGACCTGACATGGCAATGCTGGATGGCCTGCTTGCGCAACGCTCAGACCTCGGAACCAAAGCGCTCAAGGTCGCGACCGACAGCGCAGCAGACGCGCAGTCGGCGCAGGCCGAGGCCACCTATATGCGGATCAATTCGCACAATCTGGCGGCAGAAGCTGCGCTAGACGCAGAGCTCATGCTCATTACGGGCGCGGGAGAAGCCAGCATTGCCGAGGTGATGCCAGCAGGCGGTGTGCGCTTCGCGATGGTTCAGCTCGACGCCGCCAGCCAGCTTTGCGCCAGTGAGGCCACTGCCGACGATTCCCAGCGCTGTGCCAAGACTTACCTGTTGAACGACCGGGCGCGGATCGAGCCACCAGCCGAGGAGATCACGCCGGAACTTCAGGTCACCCGCCGGGTGATGCTTGGCGGCGCAGATGCCGCAACAACGTTACCCGACACGAGCAAATGGCGCGCCGTCGCATCGAACGCAGAACAACTCGAAGCGGCGTTTGAATCGATTGATGCGTCAAGCGGCGGAGCGCCTGCAGCTGTGGCTCGATGGAGCCAGATGGAGCGCTGGGTCTGCAACCTCACCAACGGCAAAGCTCAGCTCGCCATGCGCGTATCCAACCCAACGCCGGAGCAGCGTGCAGCGGCCAACACGGCGATCCGTGGGCTCGACTCAGCGATCATCGCCGGCGCGGCCGCTATGGACGGTCTGGCTGCGGCATCCGATGGTGCGCCTGGCCTGACACGCGTGTCTGCAACTGCCGAAGCGCTTGACAGTTGCGGCGACGAGGCCTGCGTGACCAACCGCAATCTCATGGCGATTGAGTCCCATTGCCGCGGCGTTGTCGCGCCGACTGACACGTCAGCTTAGGCGACCCAAATGTCCGGTCGCGTCTACAAGGTTCACACTGAGGGAGCCATTGATCTTTGGCCAACCCCAAGGGTGTCGACAGAGCCTTTGGCGCGGCTGAATCCTGGCCATTTTCTCGCGCGGCTCGATGAACTCGACCGGGAAGGCTGGTGGTGGGTCTACAGCGATCTGCGAACGCATGCTGTGGCCGGATATGTGCGCTCTGGCGACATCATTCCGGTGCGCTCGGCCCATGGCCTGATCGACACTGTTGAAGAAGACCATGATATCGAAGACGTCGTACCGCTCAACGAGGCACCCCTGCCGGTACGTGTGAGCCCGGTCGCCGGCAGCTCCAACTGGCAAGCTGAGATTGCGGGCGAGACACTGTCGATTGGCCGCGAACAGAGTTTCCCAGGCGGGGATGGTCGGCGATATCGCGGGCTCATGCTTGTGTCACCCAATGACGCGAAACGGTATGAGCGCGACGACTGGCGCGGCGAGTATGGCGTCTGGGCAGACATGCTCGCGGTAACGTGTCTGGCGGAAGGGGAGGGCGACCTTACCGCGCTCAACACTTACGATGGCAGCGGTGTGTTCACCTTCGGGCTAATGCAATGGGCGGCCCACACCGCCAATGACAATCTGGTTGAGTTACTTCGCCGCCTGCTCGCGTTACCATCGGCGCCGCGCTACTTCCCTGACTTAACCGTAGCAGAAGGCCGAATTCACCAGATACAGCATGATGGCACATTGAAGCTGCTGGAAAATGATGACCGCAACAGCGCGCTCGGCGTTTATCTCAACCCCAGCCTGTTCGATGTAGATGAAGATGAAGCAGTCGCTGCGGCCCGGCTGATCCACTGGGTCCGCAATGACACGGCGGCGGAAAGCACGCTCGTGCGCTACGCGTTTGATCACTACAAGACGACTGCAAAAAGTGTCCACAAGGGGATCGTCCGGAACGGGTATGCACGTGGTCTGGACGGACATAGAGATATCGAAGTTGCGCTCTGTGTCGACATTCGACACCAGGGCCGTGGTCGCTACAGTTCGATGGGAGAGGCGCTGCAATCGGCCAATCCTGTGGGCGAACTGTTGAAGGTACGCACTGCTGAGTGGCAGCAGGGGCGCATCGACACCGTGTCTCGCCTGTCCAGCCGGTTTGAAAGTGAAGGCCGTCTTGGCGGCCATATCTTCGATGCGGAAACCGAACGCATGGTCATTCGTGCGCGGCGCGAGGATCGTCCGCCGCCTTCGCCAATCGCGCCGGCAGAAGTTGTGATTTGGCCAGAGGCCCACATCACGTCGCGGTGGGCCAAACGGGCCAACAAGAACAGCGCCGCCCATCGGCTGGCGGAAACAGGCGGACCCGTTCGAGATCCGGCTGCATCGAAAGACGAGCGCGTCACCAGCTTGAAGGCGATTGCAGATTGGTTGGCGCCTGAAGAGTCGCCTCGTTACCTGAAGCCGCCAAACGCACGGACGCGCTGCAACATCTACGCGCATGACTTTGCCGAACTGGCGGGTGGTTACATTCCGCGAACGTGGTGGAATGAAGAAGGGCTAGCCGCCATTCGCAGCGGCGAGACAGTGAACCCAATCTATGATCGCACCGTTGTGGAGCTCACCGCCAATATGCTCCACGACTGGTTCGAACAATTCGGCGCCGCGTTCGGTTGGCGCGAGGTTGCCGATCTCGATACGCTCCAGGCCGACGCCAATGACGGCAAACTCTGCACGATTGTGGCCCTTCGCAAAGACCGTCGCCGCTCCGGCCACATCGCGATCGTGATGCCTGAAGGGCTGGCAGGGCCGCTCGAGGTGCCGATCATGGCAGCACGAAGTGTGAGCGGTAAGGTTGCTGTGCCAGTGCAGTCCCAGGCCGGGGCAAAGAATTTCAGGCTCGGCCTCGGCTCGGCCACACCCTGGTGGCAATCGAGCCAGATGGCCCGCCATGGGTTCTGGGTCCGCGACTAGGGCGGTTTCCGACCAAATTGCATCACTTGGCGGAGTGAACTTTGTGTCCTGGGCAGGAGCATGCCGGGAGGATTGCGACGCAGCCAAGGCGCAAAGTTCGCTCCAGCGCTTCTCAGCATATCTCCATATTTATCAGCGTCTTACGCCACAGCGCGCGCACACCACTCGTCTTTTCCGCCAGGATCGTCGTCGCGCAAAGGTCCGACGATGCTCGCATCGCCGGACTTTACGCTCCTGGCCCTGACGAAAAATCCAAGCGGCCAAGTGGTTCGGTATGATCGTAAAACGCCCTAGCGCGCACCCAGCGCATCATATCCTTTGGCGAAGGCTTCTGCACGCTCGGCGAGAACCACGCCGGGTGCGGAATTTGCGAATTTCTGGTCCAGGATTGCCACGACACAGAACGTTTCAAAAATCACGTCCATGTCGGGCGCCCAAGTTTTTTCACGCTTGAAGTAGGCGATATGGCCGTCCCGCCAGAAGCGATAGGAGAGGTCGCCTTCGCCTTCCAGGGCCGCCATTTCCGGTGTCACAGCTTCGAATGACATTGTCGTCATGCTCAGCGTTTCGATCACACAGACAGGTACCCCGGTGCCGCTGAGGCAAACCTGTTTTTCACCCACCGATGTATCAGGGCCATGGACCGCCGCAGAGCAGGTGCCTGTTTTGACGCCCGCAACGACCAGTCCGGCCAGCCTGTCGGCTAGCTTGGGGCTATCACCGAATTTAAATTGGGTCAGACCCGACCAGTCCGGGTCCGGTGTCACGACAGACCGCCACTCACACTGGGGGTCACCCAAGGCTTGAAACCATAGTGGCGAATCCAGTCGGGACGAGCTTCGAAGTACGGTCGCAGATCCGGCATGCCGTATTTCAGCATGGCCAGGCGATCCACGCCCATGCCGAAGGCGAAACCCTGATGTGTTTCCGGGTCGATGCCGCAATTTCGCAGCACATTCGGATGCACCATCCCACAGCCTAGGATTTCCATCCACGTTTCACCAGCGCCGATCCTGATCGTCTCACCGTCTTTCGTGTATTTCACGTCCATCTCTGCAGATGGCTCAGTGAAGGGGAAGAAATGGGGCCGGAACCGGCTTTCCACATCGTCGACTTCGAAGAAGGCCTTCACGAAATCGATTAGGCAGCCTTTGAGGTGGCCCATATGGATGCCCTCTTCAATGACGAGGCCTTCGACCTGGTGGAACATCGGCGTGTGGGTGGCATCCCAGTCATTGCGATAGACCCGGCCCGGCGCGATGATACGGATCGGCGGCTCACCGGTAGCCATGGTGCGGATCTGCACGGGGCTGGTGTGCGTGCGCAGGACTTTGGCCGGCTCATCGCCTTCGCCGTCTTTCGAGGGCTGCGGTGAAAAGAAGAACGTGTCGTGTGTTTCCCGCGCAGGGTGGCCCACAGGGAAATTCAGCGCCGTGAAATTGTGCCAGTCATCTTCAATGTCCGGGCCCTCAGCGACCGCAAAGCCCATATCGCCGAAAATGGCGGCTATTTCCTCAAATACCTGCATCACAGGGTGAAGCGCGCCGGTGTGAACCGGTGGGGCAGGCAAAGACAGGTCTAGCTGTTCGGACGCCAGCTGGGCTTCGAGAGCAGCGTCTTCGAGCACGGTTTTGCGCGCCTCAACGGCAGCGGCAACACGCTCTTTCAGCGCATTCAGCTTGGGGCCCATCTCCTGGCGTTTTTCAGCGCTCATCTTGCCGAGCGTTTTCATCAGGCCGGACACCCGGCCCTTCTTGCCAAGCTCGGCGACACGCACGGTGTCCAGCGCGGCGAGATCGGCCGCGCCGGATATGGCTGCTAGAGCTTCGGTTTCGATGGTGGTGATGTCGGTCATGACGTTCCCAAATCCAGATGAGAAGGTATTGGCAGTTTATGTATCAAGCCATTTCGCCATGACTAGCCTCGGCGTTTCTTCATAGCCGATGGCGTCGTAGAAATCGAAGACGGCTTTGTTGTCTTCACGGACCATGAGGTTGAGCTTTGTTGCGCCACGCGCTTTCGCCCAGGTTTCAGCTTCTGTCATCAGTTGGCGTCCAAGACCAAAAATGCGAACAGTGGGATCTACGCCGAGATAGTAAACTACGGCCCGGTGGCCATCATCGCCCACCATAACGCAGCCAACCACTCGATCGTCCAAGATAGCCACAAAAACGCAGCTCGAGCTGGACATGATAGCTCGCTCGAAATCGGCTTCTGGCAGATTCTGGGGCGTTGTTAGGCCGCACCGCTTCCACAACGCGACCGTCTGCGCCTGGTCCGCCAGCTCGGCGGCTTTGAACACAACGCCGCCTAACATGGAAGTTGTTAAGCCAGCGCCGCTTTCGCCTGGTCGACGATCTTGCCGAAAGCATCCGGCTCGCGGATGGCGAGGTCGGAGAGGACTTTGCGGTCCATCTCGATGCCGGCTTTGGTCAGGCCGTCGATGAAGCGGGAGTAGGTCAGGCTGTCATCATGGGCGCGGACAGCCGCGTTGATGCGTTGGATCCACAGGCTGCGGAACTTCCGCTTTTTCACCTTGCGACCAACATACGCGTACTCGCCCGCTTTCCAGACGGCAGCATGGGCATTGGTGAATGTATTCTTGCGGCGGCCGCGATAGCCTTTGGCGGCTTTGATAATTTTCTTATGGCGAGCGTGCGCGGGCACTTTGTTACGGGAACGGGGCATTTCGGCCTCCTGTCAAATTCGGTTCAAGATCAGTGATTGGCGATGGCGCGGGGCCGATCAGCCGTAGGGCAGGTACTTTTTCACACGGGACTCATCGGCCTTGGCGAGCACTTTCGTGCCACGGTTCTGGCGGATATATTTGCCATTGTGCGAAATCAGGCGGTGGCGCTTGCCAGCCACACCGGCTTTCAGCTTGCCTGTAGACGTGATCTTGATCCGCTTGGCAGCGGCCTTTTTGGTCTTCATCTTCGGCATTTCTAACTCCTTATCGCCGAGCTCACGCCATGAAGAGTGGCGGCCCTGGCTTTTCTCTCGTGTTATTAGGCGCGAAGGCATGCCGTTCGCCCTGCGCCCGAAGCAGCGTGTAATGACTGAAAGATGTCAGGAAATCAACCCGGAAAGTAGGTCAGCCGCATTTGAAGCCGATGATGTCACCCGCTTCATCGGTCAGAACATTCAAACGGCGAGGAAGATAGTCCATCGTCGCCTGGTCTGTCGGGGCTAGAATTCGGTACACAGGTGGCAGGCGGTTTTCTGGAATGTCCTCAGCGGCCTGGCCCAGAAACCCTCGAACTGCAGCGAGGCCGCAGCTGTCTTGAACCCGGTCGAGCGCATCCCATTCTGGTTGAACCAGGGTTTCCTCGGCATCTGCCAGATCAGATGTGTCTCCCGGCGCGGGGGCCGGGTCCGGCAGGAACTCGACCTGACGCTCAGCATCGGGTTGGGTATCCACCGCTTCCGGGGCGCTGCAGGCCGCCAAAAGAAGTGTGGACAGTCCGGCGAACAGAAGTGTGCGAAGCATCACCGCGGCGCCATGACCATGGTCATCTGGCGGCCCTCAAGCTTTGGTTCCAACTCGACCTTGGCGATCTCATCGAAGTCTTCTTTGACTCGTTTCAGAAGTTCCATGCCGAGGTGCTGGTGGGCCATTTCCCGGCCGCGGAACCGCAAGGTGACCTTCACCTTGTCGCCATCTTCAAAGAAACGGGTGATCGACTTGGATTTCACCATATAGTCATGGGTGTCGATGTTCGGGCGCATCTTGATCTCTTTGAGATCGGCAGATTTCTGCTTTTTTCGCGCAGCCGCTTTCTTCTTCTGCTCTTCGAATTTGAGTTTGCCATAGTCGATGATCTTGCAAACCGGGACCTCCTGATTGGGGGAGACTTCCACGAGATCAAGTCCGGCATCTGTTGCTGCATCGAGCGCGGCCATCAGGGGCATGACACCCTGCTTCTCGCCATTTTCGTCGATGAGCAGTATTTTTTCGGCGCGAATATCCTTATTCACGCGGGGGCCGGTTTTCTTGGGCGGCGGGGCCGCCATGGGTCTGCGAGCTATGACACTCTCCTTTTGTTGCTCCGATTCACGGACGGGAATATGCCCTTTTCGAGCCGTATCTTCAAGGGTTTGTAAGGCTTGAAGAGATGACCATCCTGCAAACCATGTCCGCAGCAATGTCATTCAGCCGAGGGCTGTAGAAGCTTATATAGGGAGCGCCAACCGGTTTTTCATCCGCAACGGTCTCAGATGTTGCAACCTGGAGGACAATTCCCGGACGTCCGCGTAGAGCTGCAACGGTCAAACCCGCATTGTTTGCGCCGACGGCGAACTGTGCGGTTTCCGATAAAGTTGCCAGCTGAGCGGTCTCAGTACGATTGACCAGATTCACAGCGCGCCGTTCTTTGGTCTGGATCGACTGGGCAAGCGGACCTTCGGCGCTTTCACCCACAAGCGCCGGTGTGAGCCCCATGTTGGCTACCGTTTTTGTCAGTTTGAGAAAATTCTCTTCTTCCCAACTGGCGGGTGCTGACGATGGTGAGCCATCCAGGGCAATGAAGGCATACGGCCCGTTCAGACCGAAATAGGCCGGTTGCAGTCGTGGA
>JBCCAA010000087.1:0-8663 GCA_039815055.1 Pseudomonadota bacterium
CCCAAAATCGCAGCCCGAAAGCGGACAATCCCCTCATACTCGCGATCAATCGCCCGGAGTTTGCGGGCGGTAGATGCGCTTGGCATTGGCGCGCAGTTCCGCTTCATCGAATACGGCGCGCCGCCATTGCTGCGCCGCAAAGAGGGGCGCCTGGTCGCCATAGTGTGGTGAGGCCTCGTCCAGAGTCGCGCTGCCGAAATTGTGGATGACATCGGCTGTCACCGCGCCGGTCTCATCCCATTCCACCAGTGCCATCCACGTGTCGCCCGCACTGGCATGCAAGCGGCCATCTTGGCGGATCTCCTTGGGATAAACAGCGCGCAGCGTATCCGGTCCGCCATTGACGGGCAGATCGGTTGCGCCTCGCACCAGCCGATTCACCTCACCCCATTCCGGGTCGATCCGGCCATGGGTTTCCATGAGCAGGTAGACCGCATCATCGAATGCCTTGGCGGGTCGCCGGGGTGGAACACCGGTCATTTGCGCAGTCATTTCGTCCATGATCGTCAATCCCGCGAGCGCGGCATGGCGGCTGTTGGCGTGCATTGAGCCATCCCATTCGGACAGGTGGGCGGCCGCGCGGGCAAACACTGGATCGTCAGACCAGTCCTCCGACAGCACGGCCTGCACAACGTCAAACGCTGGCGATCCGCGGGAATAATCATCGTCGAACTTGATCTCCAGGAGCCTGTCTCGTCCGATGGGGGCCGTGCCATCGGTCAATTCGCCAACGCGCATGGACCGGTTGGTATCATTGGTCTGCAGGCCCATCATGGGTGGGAAATCGGCCGGGCTTAATTCGCCGGCGCCGTCAGTGGCATCGAAGGGTGTGTTGTTGGCGTTGAACACAAACCCGCTGGGTGGGTCGACCAAAAGGGGTGTCGCTTCAAATGGCAAATACCCGTCCCAGATCAGATCGCTGCGGTTGCCGGGCAGATCGCTATGCCAGTCCCAGCCATGCATGCGGTTTGGATACTGACCATTGTGAAGAAACGCGATCCGGCCAGATTTGTCGGCATAAACATAATTGATCGAGGGCAGGGCATGGAGCGACATGGCGCCCATGAAGCCATCCCAGTCTGCGGCCTTGTTCAACCGGTAGTATTGTTCCATCTGGCCGATTTCACCGTGCCCGGCATAGCGGACGGCATAGGTGCCGTGGGGCGCTTCGATAACCGGGCCGTGGGCTGAGTGTTTCAGTGTGCGGCGCGCCGGAAACGTGAACGGGCCAAACAGCTTCACATCGATGGTGATCCTGTCGATATCAAACTCGACCCAATTCCCATTTAATAAGTATTGGCGCGAGTTGTTCGGGTTCACCT
Organism: Pseudomonadota bacterium; assembly: GCA_039815055.1. GTDB lineage: Bacteria > Pseudomonadota > Alphaproteobacteria > Caulobacterales > Hyphomonadaceae > UBA5336. The sequence continues at coordinate 1,323 of JBCCAA010000087.1, forward strand.
CCAGGCGGTAAACATCCACAAGGTCGGGCTTCGAGACGGTGTTGGCCCAGCCGAGATGGCGATTGAAACCGTGGATGATCATCGGCGTTCCCGGGAACACGCCGCCGATCATGTCGAGCCCTTCATCAGACTGGATGTGGGCTTCATACCAGGCCACGGGCCCTGTCATCGGCTGGTGAGAGTTGATGAGCAATCGCGTCACCCCATCGCCGGACCGTTGAGGCGAGACAGCGAAGGCGTTGGAGCCGCCACTTTCACCCAGCGCGAACGGCGCATCTCGCATTTCTGCGAAAAGTTCCCCCAGCGTGTCGTCGAGGCCGTAGAAGAACGGCGTTTTGAACACAAAGCCTGCCGCCACGTCGCGGGCCGTGAAAGGTGCAATGCCGTCCCAGGTTCTGTCGGTGTGTTGCGCCGCATAGAGGTTCAGCCCCGCAGCATAGGCCTCGGCGATGGCTTGCACATCGGCGGGCACTTCGCTGTCATAGCGCGCATCCAATGTGCCCCAGACATCCATCAGCGCGACGACGTAATCGGTCGCTGCCGCATCGACACCACGGTAGCGCGCGAGCTGCCCGCGGGTGGCCGCCACAACCTCCTGGATGGTCTCGAAGTCATCTTCAGCATGGGCATAGGCGAGCCCGAAACTGGCATCTGCATCGGTTGCGCCGAAAATGTGCGGAACACCCCACCTGTCTCGGACGATATCCACGTCATAGGTACCAGACCCGGCGGCCAGTTCTTCCGGCGCGGGGTTGGGCGGCAAAGGGTTCCAGAGCCAAACAGCCAAGCCGGCCAGTCCGACTAGAAGCAAAACGAACAATAGTTGGAAAAATCTAATCACATCAGGTCTTTATCAGCACCCGCGCACATGGACCACAGCGCGGCCCACACGGCAACCATCGCCTGGAATACGGCACCGGCCCTGACCGATGAAATCGGCCTGGTTGAGATCAAGATCCTCGATCCTCAGGTTCACATGGCTGTTCGTTTCGGGGTTCGCATAGCCCGACCCGCCACACGTATAGGTGTCTTCGCAGCTCAAGCGGATTCCACCGTGGCTCGAACTGGTGATGTTTGGGTCGGGCGAGGGCGCCGGCCAATCCCAACGCTGGCCGTCACCATTGCGATCATCCACCTGCACACGCAGGCTGAAACAGGTTGGATAGGTTGGCGCAGGCGGCGGGGGCTCGACGTCGGCAACGTCCTCAGCAACGATGTCGCGTATCTGATCGACGCTGGGGCCGCCAAATCCAGACAAAGCGCCCGATTGCCAGGCCGCGCCAGCCCCGGCGAGGGCGATCAGCGCGAGCACGGTGAAGATCATGCCGCCGCGCTTTTTCTTCGGTGCCTTGGCGGCTTGTCGTGCGCCGGCCTGTCCGGGGCGGTTTGGTCCGATGTCGGGCACGCCGCCCTGGCCCGCGACGAGGCTTTTCACCCAGCCCAGCGCCTTCTGCCATTCGCGAGATGAGGCATCACCATCCCAGTTGGAGAGATCGGCGGTCTGCATGCGCCGATAGGCTAGCGGAAGCGCGCAGTCTTCCAGCTTCACCGGCACCATCTTGCCGTGTTCGGCGCCATAGTCCGCCTCGGTGCGCACCCATTGGCTGGTGACCGAGCGTGGTGTCCACAAGACCAGGACCGCTTTGGCGGTTGCAATCTCCTGCTCAATCGTTTCATCCCAGCTGGTGTGCGGCGTGATCCGCTCATCATACCACACCGAAATGCCAGCCTCTTTCAGGCGGTGGATAACATCCTCGGCAAGGTGCTTGTCCTCGCGCTTGTAAGATACGAACACGTCGGCCATGGCCTGCTCCCCTATACTGGGAAGCAGGCTAGACCAAACATCTGCGGAATGGAAATCGGGTGTCTAGAAGACCGCCCGAATACCGACCCGAACATTCTGGCCCGGTGCCGGGGCGAGGTCTTTGAGCGTCGATGTGGCGTAGCGGATTTCTTCGTCCGTGATATTGCGCGCCTCAATGAACAGCTCTGTGCCATCGGCGCCGAAGCCGAAGTCGGACACGTCCACCTCACCACGCAGATCAAGCTGCATGTAGCCATCGGTGGCCAGCGATCCGACACCTGGATCATCCTGGTCACCGGCAATCGTGAGATCAGCACCGATTTCCCAGGCGCCCCATTCGGCGCTGGTTCCAGCCCGGAAGGTGACCGGCGGGATGAATGGCACATTGTCTCCACCATCAAGCTCGGCTTCCACGAAATCGACGCTGCCGGAGAAATCCCAGTCCGCGCCGAGTGGGCCGTTTTCCAAGGCCAGTTCGCCGTAGATTTCGCCGCCAATGAAGTCTGCGTCTTCCTGGAGGAACACAAATACGGGTAGCTCTTCGATCTCGTCCTTGAGCATGCCATCTTCCGGATCAATTGCCAGTCCTGGTGTCAGGTAGATGAAATCGCTGAAGTTCGTGATGTAAAGGTTGATGCCAACGGCTGCATTTTCACTGCTCCACCGCGCGGTGCCTTCAAGGTGAAGACCTGTTTCCTTGTCGATGCCAGGATCGCCCACTTCCCACTGATTGGTGGCAAGGTGCGGGCCGTCTGCGAACAGTTCTGTTTCACTGGGAGCGCGCTCTGTGTAAGCGATCTGGCCGCCGATGAAGACGCCATTGTCCAGATGACGGTGGACGCCAGCAGAGCCGCTGAACAGGTCGAAATCTGTGGTTAAACCGCTAAAACCCTCACGCGCTAAGTTCTCACGCTCGACATTTTCGATGCGCAGGCCGCCTTCGACCCCCACACCACTGTCCCACTCACGGGCCTGATAGGCAAAGACACCGAAGCTTTGGGAGTCGGTCGGCGAAACGAAGGCTTCCTCACCCACGGCAGAGAATTCTTTGTCATTGATCTGAACACCGACGGCGCCGAGGAAACCTGCGATGTTCGTGTCGGCTTCCAAACGGCCTTCCCAGCCTTCGGTCTCATAGACTGTCCCGACTTCTCCGGGGCCTTCGAACTCGGTGTGCTCATAGTCAACGATTGAGACCGAACCGATAACATCGGTGATCGGGCCGTCGCCGAGGTTTACACCGCCGCGCAGGTCAATCCGGGTCTGCTCAAGGTCAATGAAGGGGTTTTCTTCCTCTTCTTCCTCGTGCTCTTCCTCGTCGTGTTCCTCGCCTTCTTCTTCCTCGTGACCATGTTCGTGGCCGCCCGGAAGACCGTATTCAGCGGTTTGCTGACGAATGGCGACGCCGAAGAATGCCTGTTCGCCAACCCAGCTCAGGCCAGCTGACAGGGTTTGAGTTTCGACGAAGGAGTTTTCCTGCGTGTCGCGGGCTTCTTCTTCGTCCTCATGGTCGTGATCTTCGCCTTCTTCCTCGTCATGATCTTCTTCTTCGGCTTCTTCGAGGGCGCGCAGGCCAGCTGATTCAGAGAACCCGGGAATGTCGTAATTGTCGAAATCGCGAAGTGAACCAGAAAGGGTCAGCACAAAAGGTCCGAAGCCGGCCTGGGCGCGGCCGCCGAACTCTGTGCCTTCACTGACACTGTTGAACGCGGCAAAGCCTTCGCCGGTGATGCCTTCATCAACACGTTCTTCAACAATCAGGCCGTCGATCACGTTTACAACGCCGCCAATGGCCTGGCCGCCATAGGCAAGGGCCGCAGGGCCGCGAAGGATCTCAATCGACTGGGCATCAATACCATCTGCGGTGACTTGGTGGTCGGGGGAGGCAGCCGACACGTCGATCACACCGATCCCGTTGGTCAGCACCTGAACGCGATCGGCGCCAAGGCCGCGCAGCACCGGACGGCTTGCACCCTGACCGAAGAAGGTGGTCGAAACCCCAGGCTGATCGAGCAAGGTGTCGCCAAGTGACCCGGCCAGGTTTTCGACCAGATCCTCCCGGCCAATCACTGTGGCGTTGCCGATCAGTTCGTCGGCGTCTCGGTCTGGCCCGGGCGACGTGGTGACGATGACGGTGTCAAGACGGTCGTCGCTGGCCTGAGCCAGGGCGATGGGCGAACAGAAGGACATCAGGGCGAGACATGACAATACGCGGGTATTCATGGGCGTGCGGGCTCCAAGCAATGTGATAATATTACATAGATTAGCCTTGCGGCGGTTGTCCAGCCCTGATTCGGTCGGTTTCGCTTGCCTTCTGACGCAGGCCGCGCACATATGCGCACATATCGAAAGACGATGAGGAGAGATTCCATGCGCCTTGCGCTATTGTCCGCAACTGGCCTGTCCCTTGCGCTGATCAACGCCTGTGCCAGCAACAGCGAAGTAGATGTGCCAGAGGCCTTTGCCCCTGCTGCACCGCCGCCGATGGCCGCGCCTGCACCTGCTGAAACCACCGGAGACATGATGAGCGAAACTGTCGCTGATGAGTATGCCAAGAACGATCCGTTCCTGTGGCTGGAAGAGGTCGAAGGCGAGGCCGCGCTGGAATGGGTGCGCGGTGAAAACGAGCGGTCTCTCTCCGTATTGGAAGCCGATGCAGCCTATGAGCCGTTCCTGGCCGCGGCGACAGACATTGTCACCTCGAATGAGCGTATTCCTTATGCCTCTGTGCGCGATGGCATGGCCTACAATTTCTGGCAGGACGAAACAAATGTTCGCGGTCTGTGGCGCCGCACCAGCCTGGAAAGCTACCGCACCGAAACACCGGAATGGGAAACCATCCTCGATTTCGATGCCCTGTCTGAAGCGGAAGACGCAAACTGGGTCTATAAAGGCGCCAATTGCTTCAACCCCAAGGATGATGGCGGCTGGCTGTGCATGGTCTCGCTCTCGAACGGTGGCAAGGACGCCGTAGAAGTGCGCGAGTTTGATCTGACCACGAAAACCTTCGTTGAGGGCGGGTTCACCACCCCGGAAGCCAAGCAGGGACTGTCATGGGTGGATCGTAACACCATGCTGGTTGGCACCGATTGGGGCGGCGACGGCTCGACGCTGACCGAGAGCGGATACCCGTCTGTGGTCAAGCGCTGGACGCGCGGTACTCCACTTGAGGAAGCCGAAACGCTTTACACGGGCGATGCAACAGACGTCGGTGTGTGGCCCTTCACGATGGAACTGGCAGACGGCACGCGTCTACAGGGCGCCGTGGAGTCCGACACGTTCTTCACGTCCACGTACTGGTACTTCCCAGACGATGGCGCCGAACCGGTCCAATGGCCGATCCCTCCAAAATCCACGCCCCAAGGCATCTACTACGGCAAAATGCTTGTTACTCTTGAGCAGGATTGGCAGCCTTCTGGCAAACCTTCATTCAAATCCGGTGATTTGATCGCGTTTTCGGTAGATGAGTTCCTTGAGACCAAGGCGCTGCCTGAGAAGGTCGACCTGGTTTTCCGTCCGAACGAGGCCCAGGCGGTCAATGGCGTGGCGATTTCAAAGAACGCGGCGCTGCTGTCCATCAATGATACGGTCATCGGCAAGGTGTTGCGCCTTGAGCCCACCGAGAGCGGCTGGATGACCTCGTCCATTCCGCTGCCCGGCACCGGCCAGGCCCGCATCAGCTTTGCCGACACCGATGAAGAGGCGGTGTTTGTGAACTATGAAGGCTTCCTGACCCCGGACTCATTGTTGGAATGGCATGCAGAGACCGGCGCCACCACCGCCCTGAAGTCTCTTCCGGCCAAATTCGATACGGAAGGCCTGGTGGTTGAGCAGAATTTCGCCACCTCGGCGGACGGGACAGAAATTCCCTATTTTGTCGTGCGCCACGAAGACACGGTCATGGACGGGTCAACGCCGACCTTGCTCTATGGCTATGGTGGGTTCCAGATTTCGCTGAACCCGTCCTACGGGGCGGTCACCGGTCGACTCTGGCTTGAAGAAGGCGGGGCCTATGTACTCGCCAATATCCGCGGCGGCGGCGAATTTGGGCCGAACTGGCACCAGGCTGGCCTGAAGCTGAATCGCCAGCGCATCTATGACGATTTCATCGCTGTCGGTGAAGACATCATTTCCGATGGCCTCACCACGCCCGATCACCTCGGCATCATGGGCGGCTCCAATGGCGGGCTTTTGATGGGTGTGATGTTGAACCAGCGCCCAGATCTTTGGAACGCCGTCGTTGTCCAGGTCCCATTGCTCGACATGATGCGCTACCACACGCTTCTGGCGGGTGCCTCCTGGGTCGATGAATATGGCTCACCTGAAGTGCCCGAAGAGCGCGCGTTCCTGGAGACGATTTCACCGTATCAGAACTTCGATGCCAGCCTGGACTACCCGACGCCATTCTTTGTGACCTCCACTAAGGATGACCGGGTCCACCCGGGCCATGCCCGCAAGATGGCTGCGCTGTTCGATGAAGCGGATCTGCCGTTCTACTATTATGAGAACATTGATGGCGGTCACTCGGCGGCTGCCAACCAGGTTGAGCGCGCGCGCCGTTCGGCCCTTGAGTTCACCTATCTCAAGCAGCAACTGATGGGCGAGGAATAACCCTTACAGATACAGCGTTGCAGTTTCACAGCCCCTGCCGTTAGCGTGCGGCGGGGGCTTTATGCTGCTGAGTAGACTGAAGCGATTTCCGTTGGCCGAAGGAGGCAGAGAATGTCGAACACGCAATCCATGGCGCTGAAAGTCGCCGCCGTTTTATGGGTGATATGGGGGCTGGTGCATATGCTCGCCGGGGTCATTGTCATTCCGGCTGACGCTGGCGATGGCTTTGCCGCCATTGCTGATGCGGTGGATCCGGCCTTGTTGCAGGCCGACTACCATCCCGCTGTGAACGGAGTATTGGATCAGCATGGCTGGAACCTGTTCTGGGGCGGGGCTGCGACCATCATCGGCGCGGTCTTTATCTGGCGGAAAAACCTGACCGCGATCTGGGTCACGGGCATGGTCGGCGGCCTTCTCGATGTCGGGTATCTCGTCTTTGTCGACGTGCCGGGGTTCGTGAACTTCGTTCCAGGCACGGTGATGACGATTGTCTCGGCCAGCGCAATCATTCTCAGTTTCTGGGTGTGGCTGACCAATCGCGGCAGCGCCTAGAGCAGAATATGCTCTAAGACTGTTTTCGGTTAGACGGTAGAATCAAAAAGCCCGGCCAAATCGGCCGGGCTTTTTCTTTTGGGGTCGATATTCAAAAAAGCTGACTACCCTGAAAAGCCCTCGCCCACGGCAAAGTCGCGGCGGGCCGAAACGATCGTGACGACCACTCCGGCCAACACATCCAGCAGGGTCATTGTGGTCAGTATAAAGAAAGTTGATGTCGCAAAGTTCGGCAACAGCAAGAACAGGATCAGGCCCGAATGCCGTCGTCACGCACAATCTGGCGCAGGGCCGGCCAGGTGCGCGAAGGAACGGGGTCGGCGGTGGCGACGGAGGAGTCGCCGAGCTGCATGCGACGTCGTATAACCTCGAAG
>JBCCAA010000034.1:0-33962 GCA_039815055.1 Pseudomonadota bacterium
CTCCCCCCACGTCTGTAGGCGAACAGCGGGCCCACCCTCGGCTGACGCCAGATGTGATTAAAAATAGGGAAGGACGCGGGCATGCAGAAAACTCAAGAGACCTTCCGCGTCCTGGCTGAAGCGACTCTCGTCGCCCGACTCCTCGAGAAACCACTCCCGGGTGTCATCTAGCAGGCTGGCCAAAGCACGTTCGAACGCATCTTTCCGGCCTTCCTCCAGATCAGCCTCGGCAGATTGGGCCGCTTCGACCAGGTCGCTCCAAACCTGTCCTTCCCCCTTAAAACTGGGCCATCTGGTACTTAGTGGTTTTGGCGGTTCAGGAGGGGGTGGTTATGGCTCGGAAGCGGTATTCGGATGAGGACGTTTTGCGTGTGTTGCGTGAGATCGAGGTGTCTTTGGCAGATGGTCTGGACGTGGTGAGTGCTTGTCGTAAGGCGGGCGTTTCGGATGCGACCTACTACACGTGGCGCAAGAAGTTCGGCGGTTTCGGGCGCACCCAGTTGGCCGAGAAGAAGGCGCTTGAGAAGGAGAACGCCCGGCTGAAGCGGATCGTGGCCGACCTGGAGCTCGACAAGCTCATCCTCAAGGAAACGCTCGATTATCTAAAGCCACACTGGGTTTGGGGGCCTGAAGCCCGCTGACCTGCGCCAGGCCGTGATCCATGTGCGCCAGAAGCTCGATACCTCAGAGCGGCACACGTGCAGGACGGTCGGCATGGCGCGCTCCACGCAGCAGTACAAGGCCCGCAAGGTAGACGATGACGAAGCCCTGCGTCTGGCATTGATCCGGTTGGCCAAACAGTATGGCCGCTATGGCTATCGCAAAGTGGCCAGATTTCTGAGGCTCGAAGGCTGGCAGGTCAACCACAAAAAGGTCGAGCGGCTCTGGCGCGAGGAAGGCCTGCAGCTGCCGCAGCGCCACAAGAAACGCCGCCGTCTCTACCATAAGGACAGCTCGGTCATACGGTTCAGGCCGCACTACCCCAACCATATCTGGAGCGTTGATCTGGTCCACGACAAGCTGAGCTCTGGCAGGCCTTACAAGATGCTCACCGTGCTGGACGAGTACACGCGCGAAGCCCTGTGCGTGCACGTTAGGGCCAAGCTGGGATCGGCTGACGTCTTGGAAGCGCTCTACCCGCTTCAGCTCAAGCGCTGGATAATGCGTTTCTCTTCGTTTTTGGCGGGGAAGTGACGCCTGCAGGTTGCCGCGCCAGGTGGCGGGATCGAAGCCGTCACGCAGGCCTTCGGCGCGCGCCGCATCAAGGATCAGTTCGATCCGGTTGCGAACGCGCTCGGCCGTGGTGGGGATCCCATACCATATGGGTTTGAGACAGCTGATAACATCGGTAGACGTAGTCTCGTCCACTGGCCGCTTCCAGATCGGCTTGACATGCAGCTTCAGGGAGTTGCGCCACTGTCACTCATTGTCAGGGTGCTTCCATCCTCGCGCACGCTCATTGATGAACTGGAGGGCGAAATCCCCAAAACGCGGGCGCTTGGGAGCCGGGCGGGTTGCCTTCGCTTTGCGTTGCCATTCGGACCGTGGATCACGCTTTGGCGTTTCTGCTAGCCATTTGCGGGCTTCGGCCGCTTTGGCGCGGGCATCGCTCTGCGTCACTTCTGGCCAGCTACCCAGCCCCACTTCCGGGCGACGTCCTTCGAAGCGATAGACAAATGTCCAAGACTCTGCGCCCGAGTCGCGGACGTTGAGGATCAGCCCACCACCATCACTCAGCTCCCTTTGACCCTTGGCGCGGCGCACTTCCAAGGCAGTTAATTTGTGCAAGGTGGGCATACACGCCTCCAAAATTGCTCCCTCGAACCCACACTCAACCCCGCCAATAACCCCGCCAGCGAGGCCGATTTCGACAGATAGTGAGCGAACGGTCACGAGCTTATGAGAACAATTATACGAAGAAAGCCAAACAATTATAAGAGCTTGCGCTGATGTCGGCGAACGGTGGCGAATGGTGGTTCGGGGGAGACTTGAACTCCCGACCTCACGATTATGAGTCGTGCGCTCTAACCAGCTGAGCTACCGAACCTGAGCCATCAATGTGCGGCGAAGCGGGGGAAATACACGCACCGGCCCGCGGGCGCAAGCTTATGTGTTTACCAGCTCCAACACATGATCTGCAATGGCAAGGGACGATGTCAGGCCAGGGCTTTCAATGCCCAAGAGGTTGACCAGTCCAGAGGTGGCGTGTTCGCGCGGACCTTCGATGATGAAGTCCCCGGATGGCTGCCCCTCGCCGACGAGTTTCGGCCGAACGCCGGCATAGTCAGGCGACAGCGCGCCCTCTGCAAGTCCTGGCCAGTAGCGACGCACCGCAGCGTAAAAATGGTGAGCCCGCGCAGGATCCACGCGATAGTCAAATGGCGGTGCCGCGCCTTCCGCCAACCACTCGGCATCAGGACCAAGCTTGCCACGACCGCCCAGGTCAATTGTCAGATGCAGGCCAAGCGACGATGTCGTGGGCATGGGATAGATCAGTCGAGAGAAAGGCGTCTTCCCACTAACCGTGAAATACGATCCCTTCACATAGCGCGGCGTTGGCAGGCCCGACTGGTGCGGCCCTTCAATCGCCTCCGCCAAATCAACGGCATGGTGCCCAGCCGCATTGATCACCCAACGCGCCGAAAGTCGCGATGGCGTCGCACCGCCAAGCTCAAGCGTGATACGTTGGCCATCTGGGTGCCCGGACCGGACAGGCGTACCAAACACGATTTGACCACCTGCATCTTCGAAATCGCCTTGAAGCGACAGGAAGAAACCATGGCTGTCAAAAATACCGCTCACCGGAGAGTGGATGGCGGCGGAAACATGCGCCGCCAATGCCGGTTCCATAGCGCGAGCCGCAGCACCATCGAGACTGCGCAACCCCTCTACGCCATTGGCCTGTGCTCGCTCCAGAAGACCGCCTAAACCCTGCGCCTCAGTATCATTGGTTGCAACAACCAGCTTCCCACAGGGATTATACGCGATGCCGCGCTCTTTCAGGTATTGCACAATGGCGCGTCGCCCGGCCACGCAATGACGCGCCTTAAGCGATCCATTTGCATAATAGAGCCCGGCATGGATCACTTCAGAGTTTCGCGAAGAGGTATGAGTCGCGATGGCCGTCTCTGCCTCTAGCAAGACCACATCGTGGCCAGCCATGGCAAGCGCTCGCGCCGCGGCAAGGCCAATCACCCCGGCGCCGACTACCGCCACATCGATTTCAAACTGTTCGCTCGACATTTTGTGATCATAAATCGTCTCAAATAACTGGGCGGTGCCTGCCATCCGCGCTATTGTGACGCAGATGAGATATGCGATCCCGATTCTGGCAGTGGCGATAGTGTGGGCGATCACGGTTGCACATGCCGACAATGCGAGCGTGCCGGCTGCCTCCACTGAGTCTCTGGCACTTACCGCATACCAGACCGGTGCCTTCAACCAGGCAGCGGAATTGGCCGAAGCTGCTGGCGATTCAGATAGCCTGGCATTGGCGGCTCGTTCGGTGCTCGCTCTGGCCATGTGCGGGGACAGTGAGCCTGCCGCAGCCAACATCGAGCGGGCAGAAACACTTGCACGAACTGCTCTGGAACTCGACCCGACACATATTGAGGGACGTCTGCAGCTGGCAATCGCGCTTTCGCTGAAGGCGCGGCCCATGTCCACACGCGAGGCCATGCGTTCTGGTTTGGGAGATGACGCCAGGGCGCTAACCGAGTCTGTGTTGGAAGATGATCCAGGCAACGCCTATGCCCATGGCCTGATGGCTGTGTGGCATGTAGAGGTGGTCCGCCGTGGTGGATCGATCGGCTCAGCCATGATGGGCGCCAGCGTTCGCCGGGGCCTGAAGCACTATGAAACGGCCCAGATGCTCTCACCCGATGATGCCGCACTTCACTGGCAAATGGCGCGCGCGCTCACAGCGCTCAACGCCAGGAAATACCGCGATGAAATTGACACAGCCCTGACCGCAGCCATTCAGGCCAGCCATGAAGACGCTGTAGAACGCACCATGGCAGCGCGCGCTGACATCCTGATGGCCGCACTTTCTAGCGATTCCAGACGAGACGTCGAAGCCTTGGCTAAAAGCATGTTGTGAAGGACCTGGTGGCTCCGCGAGTAGGACTCGAACCTACGACCGGGCGATTAACAGTCGCCTGCTCTACCAACTGAGCTATCGCGGATCACCGTCAGGTAAGCGCGCCTGATAGCAAAACGGCCCGCTGTGTCAAAGCCCAAATGCCAATCTGCTGGCAAAAAAAGGGCGGAAGCGCGAAGCTTCCGCCGAGGCGTTGGGTGATGGTGGGTGTCTCCAAAAGAAGACCTGCTCAAGTTCGCTCATTTTGGTTAATGACTGGTAAATCGTTAACCAAAAATTTGGCGCGGTGAATCAGGCGTTGCGAAACCTGCCGTGCGGGTTAGCGAAAACGTGAATTCTCTGAAGGTTTGGAGGCCCCGCCCGGAATCGAACCGGGGTACACGGATTTGCAATCCGCTGCGTCACCACTCCGCCACAGGGCCAGCCAAGTTGGCGCTGATACCAGCGCGCGGTCAGGGATGCAATCACCTGTTCCAGATCAATGCCATCTCGCCGCCCATTGCACTCATCACAACTTCGCCGGACACTGTGGCCAACAAAAATACAAAGGGAGACGGCCATGGCGGACACACTGATCGCGCTGGACCAGGGCACAACATCAAGCCGGGCCATGGTGTTCAACACGCATGGTCAACCGCTTGCTGCACACCAGCAGCCGTTTCCTCAGATGTACCCCGCCGATGGTTGGGTCGAGCACGATCCAGAAGCTATCTGGTCGTCTACAGTCTCAACGGCAAAAGCTGCGCTCGCCGGTGTAGACTCCACACCGACCGCGCTGGGAATCACCAACCAACGCGAAACCGTGGTGATCTGGGACAGGGCCACTGGCGCGCCGATCCACAACGCCCTGGTCTGGCAGGACCGACGGACCGCGCCCCGCTGCGCCGAGATCGAGGCTGCCGGCCATGGGACCTTGATCACCGAACGAACCGGCCTTTTGATTGATCCCTATTTCTCCGCCACCAAACTCACCTGGCTGCTCGACCATGTGCCGGGCGCGAGAGCGCGCGCGATGCGCGGCGAGTTGGCGGCGGGCACAATAGACAGCTTCCTGATCTGGCGCCTGACGGGCGGGCGTGTGCATGCAACCGACGCCACCAATGCCAGCAGGACCAGCCTGTTCGACATCCATCTCCAAAAATGGGACGAGGATCTGCTTCAGCTTTTTGGCATCCCCTCCAGCATATTGCCCGACGTGAAAGACAGCGCCGCAGATTTCGGCACCACCGATCCTGATGTGCTTGGCGCGGCCATCCCAATCCGCGGGGTCGCCGGGGACCAGCAGGCCGCTGCCATTGGCCAGGCGTGCTTCCGGCCGGGCGATCTGAAAAGCACCTATGGCACCGGGTGTTTTGTGATCGTGAACACAGGCGAACACCCCATCATGTCTCAGAACCGACTGCTCACCACCCTGGCCTACCGCCTAAATGGAAAACCGACATACGCTCTCGAAGGCTCGATATTCATTGCAGGTGCGGCGGTACAGTGGCTGCGCGATGAGGTGGGCGTGCTCGCCAGCGCTGCTGAAACGGCAGAACGTGCAGCCCGGGCGCGCGACGATGCGCAGGTGATTATGGTGCCCGCCTTTACCGGCATGGGTGCGCCGCATTGGGCACCGGATGCGCGCGCGGCTGTGTTCGGAATGACCCGCGACACTGGCCCGAACGAGCTATCGCGTGCCGCGCTAGAGGGCGTTGTCTACCAAACCCATGACCTGTTTGCCGCACTGGCCGCAGATGGCCGCGCCCCGTCGAACCTGCGCGTGGATGGCGGTATGGTGGCCAATGACTGGTTCGTTCAGCGGCTGGCCGATGTGCTGAACCTCAACGTGTTGCGACCAACGGTGTTGGAAACAACCGCACTTGGGGCCGCTTATCTCGCAGGACTGGGCGCCGGCATCTACACCTCTCTGGAACAGATATCCGGCCAGTGGCAGGCCGAAAGCGAATTCTCTCCAGACATGGATGAAGGCGACAGGGCGACGCGCCTGAAACGCTGGCAGGCCTGCGTTGATGCGGTGTTGTCGGTGGCTGCGAGTTAGTCTTCGCCAGCAAAAATCGCTGTTTCCATGACGCCTGGCGCCGCGCGCCCGCGATACATACCTTCCGTATCAAACACCAGCGCCACTTCGCCGTTCGCGCCCATCACAATCACGCCGCCATCGCCGCCAAGGTCTGCGACCTCACCCAACGCTATTTCAGCAGCGTCTTTGATGGACTGATCGGCAAGTTCAATCTGTGTGCAGATCGTCTTGGCCACGCCGACGCGGATAAAGTACTCGCCATGGCCGGTCGCCGATACAGCGCATACACCGTTCTGGGCATAGGTTGCGGCCCCGATCAGCGGACTATCACCGACCCGGCCTGTCGCCTTCGCGGTCATCCCGCCAGTGGAGGTGGCCGCGGCGAGATTGCCAGCCTGGTCGAGCGCCACGGCGCCAACTGTGCCATGACGATCAGCTGCATCGCGTGTTTGTTCACGCAGCACACGATCAAGTGATTGCTGACGGCTGCGCGTGCTGAAATACACATTGTCGACCAGGTCCAGGCCCTGGGTTGCGGCGAAATCATCGGCGCCCGAACCCGCGAACATGACATGTTCGGAGTTTTCCATGACAGCCCTTGCTGCACGGATCGGGTTTTTCACATTGGTTATGCCTGCCACCGCCCCGGCATCGCGGTCATTGCCGACCATGATGGAGGCGTCGAGTTCATGTGTACCTGCGGCCGTGAACACCGCGCCCTGCCCCGCGTTGAACCCTGGATGATCTTCCATAACCATTACCGCCGCTTCCACCGCGTCGAGCGAGCTTCCCCCAGCCTCCAGAACCTCAGACCCCGCCTTGAGGGCAGCTTCCAGACCGGCATGCATCTCGGCCTCGCGCTCTGGTGACATGTTCGCACGCGTGATCACGCCAGCGCCGCCATGTATTGCCAGCGACCACTCAGGCATCGGTTCATCTCCAAAATCAAAGTCAGTCTCCACCGACACATTTGCGCACGCGCCCAGCATCAAGGCCGATAGGCCAGCAATCATCCACTTCATTTAAAGTGCCTCCAGGCCAGCGCGGGCCGCGTTAAGTTTCTCGACCCGGATTTTGCCATCAACAACCCGCTGGCGATTCTCTTCGACCACCTCCAGCGGGGCTTTCGCCACAAAATTCGGATTGGCGAGCTTTTTCTCGAGCCCGGTCAATTCCTTGTCTAGGGCCCTGAGTTCCTTATCGAGCCGCGATTTTGCCTCGCCGGCATCGATGAGATCGGCAATCCGCAACGCAACCGACGTTCCGCCGACCACTGTTGTGATAGAGCCCTCCGGGGCCTCGGCCTCGGCGCGGGCCGTTTCCAGACGAGCGCGGGCAATGATCGCCCCTTTGTGCCGGTCCAGCCGGTCGCGAGTTGGCTTGTCGGCATCCACAAGAGTCATGGGCACTTTTGTGCCAGCACCCACCCCCAGATCGGCGCGCGCGGACCGGATTTCCGAGATGAGTTCCGTGACCCAGTTCAGCTCTTCGGTAGCGGCAGGATTATCATGGACCTCGTCGAATTCAGGCCAGCTTTGCAGCATCAGGAAGCCTTGGCGCTGCGGCCCGTGCTCGGACAATGCCTCCCACAGCTCTTCGGTGATGAAAGGCATAAACGGGTGAAGCAGCTTCAGGGTTTGATCGAGCACCCAGCCCGCAACCTGGCGCGTCTCGCCCTTGGCAGTCTCATCCTCGCCGTTCAGGAGCGGCTTGATCAATTCCAGATACCAGTCGCAGAACGTGTTCCAGGTGAAGCGATAGGCGGCGCCCGCTGCGTCATCGAACCGATAGGCTTCCAAGGCGATAGTCGCCTCCTTGAAAGCAGCAGCACATTCGCTGACGATCCACTGATTGGTGGGCTGTTTGAGCGCCCGCGGGTCCAGCTCGCCATCCCAATTGGCGCACTCGTTCATCTGGCAGAAACGCGCGGCATTCCAGAGCTTGGTGCCAAAATTGCGATTGCCTTCAACGGCTTGCTTGGAGAGACGGATATTGCGCCCCATGCCGGCCATTCGGCTCATCGTAAAGCGCAGGGCGTCTGCGCCATATTCGTCGATCAGCTCCAGCGGGTCCATGGCATTGCCCTTGGACTTGCTCATCTTCTGGCCTTTTTCATCCAGGACGAGGGCATGGATGTAGACGTGCTTGAACGGGATCTGGCCGGTAAAATGCAGCCCCATCATCATCATCCGGGCGACCCAGAAGAAGATGATGTCGAAGGCCGTGACGAGCACCGCGCCGGGGTAAAACATGTCGAGTTCGTCGGTTTCGTTCGGCCAGCCAAGGGTGGAGAAGGGCCAAAGGGCGGAGGAGAACCAAGTGTCGAGGACGTCGGGGTCTCGCGCCAGAAGTGCAAAATCATCTTTGTCGACAAAATTGTTCGCAACAGCCTCTTCATGTTCGGCGATCCGCCAGCTGCCGGGCCCGCTCATCTCAGCTTGCCGAAGCGCCTCTTTTTCATTGTCAGCGACGATGATGCGTCCATCAGGCCCATACCAAGCCGGAATCCGATGCCCCCACCAGAGCTGGCGGGAGATGCACCAAGGCTCGATATTGTCGAGCCAGTTGAAATAGGTCTTTGACCAATTGTCGGGCACGAAATCGGTGCGCCCATCGGCCACTGCGGCGCGCGCCTCTTTAGACAGCTCTTCGGCATTCACGAACCATTGGTCGGTCAGCATCGGCTCAATGACGACGCCGGAGCGGTCGCCAAAGGGCTGCATGATTTTCTTCTTCTCGATGCGTGGGACGGCCTCGCCGCTCTCCTCATCGGTATCGGTGACCATCAGGCCCAGCGCGATGATATCGGCGACAATCGCCTCTCGCGCCTCAAACCGGTCCATGCCGACATATTTTTCCGGCACCGAGCCATCAATATCGGTCATCGCGCCGCGCTCATCCAGCAGGCGCAGCATCGGCAGATCATGGCGCTTGGCGACCATATTGTCGTTGAAATCATGGGCGCCGGTGATCTTCACCGCGCCGGAGCCGAACTCGGGATCGGGATACTCATCGGCGATGATTGGGATCAGCCGGTTAGCCAGGGGCAGGCGCACCATCTTGCCGACAATCGGCGCATACCGTTCATCATCGGGATGAACCGCCACCGCGCCATCGCCCAGCATGGTTTCAGGCCGGGTCGTGGCGATGGAAATCCAGTCGCGTTCCTCCTCGAGCACCACATTCCCATCCTCGTCTTTCTCGACATAGGTGTAGGTCTCGCCGCCCTCGAGCGGGTATTTAAAGTGCCACATATGGCCATCAACGTCGCGGTTCTCGACCTCAAGATCAGAGATCGCGGTCTGGAAATGCGGGTCCCAGTTCACAAGGCGCTTATCGCGGTAGATGAGGCCTTCATTGTAGAGCTGCACGAAGGCATTGCGCACGGCTTCGGCCATGGCGACATCATCGTTCGGGTCTGGCGTGTCGGCTGGCAAATGCGGGTTTCGCCCCATGGTGAAACGGGTGCGCGACCAGTCCATGGACGAGCCGAGCCTGCGATCCTGATCCAGGATCTTGCCGCCAGACTGTTCTTTCCAGGCCCAGACTTTTTCAGTGAAATCTTCGCGCGACATGTCGGTGCGCTTCACACCGTCTTTCGCAAGCTCGCGCTCGACCACCATTTGCGTGGCGATGCCCGCATGGTCCGTGCCCGGTTGCCAAAGGACATTCTTGCCGCGCATCCGCTCAAACCGGACCAACACATCCTGCAGCGTATGGTTCAGCGCATGGCCCATATGCAAAACGCCCGTCACATTCGGCGGCGGAATAACGATGCAGTAGGGCTCTGCAGCCGTGTCCATTGAGGGCTTAAAGCAGCCCTCCTGTTCCCAACGCTTATAGAGGCGCGGTTCGGCGGCGGCGGGGTCGAAACGGGAATCCAGCATGGCGCGCGTCTAAGCAGAAAAACGAACGGCGCGCCACACCGTGTGACGCGCCGTCCATACGAAATTGTATTGGATCGGGCTGACTAGCGCGCGAGACGGGATATCCGCTGCACTTCCAGCTCGACCTTGTCTTCCACGATGGCCGGAAGGTTTTCGTCGAGCCATTCCTTGATCATTGGTTTCAGCAGCTCGCGAACCATGCCTTCCAGCGTGTTCTCGCTGCCCATGTCCAGTTTGGCAACGAGCTTGGCGAGCGCGCCTGCGGCGGCGTTGTCTGTGGCTTCTGCGGTCAGGGCCTGCATTGGTTCCTCCTCAGCGGGGACAGTCTCGGTGGGGGTTACTGATTCGAATTCGGGTTCAGGTTCCGACGCCGGGAAGGCAACCGGTTCGGTATCGTAGGTTTCAAAGTCGATATCGTCATCCTCGACGATCAACTCATCCTCGACCAGGTCCAGCGGATCTGCGACAGCTGCGCCGGCGAACTCAGCGGTGAGTTCGTCCATTGTCGATTCATCGGAAATGAGGTCGTCCATCGCGTCTACCGCATCGGCGGTCAGAACATCTTCGGCCTCTGGTTCGGTGTCTGCTTGGACGGGGGTATCCTCAAGATCCAGGTCCGACAGGTCGAATTCCTCGAACATGTCATCATCGTCTGGAAGCGCGATCTCCTCGACGGACGCGACAGCAACCGGTTCCGGTTCTGGCTGGACCTCCAGCTCGGGCTCCGGGGCGCTTGGTGGCACCGCGTCATCTTCTGAGATGATTTTGCGGATGGAGGCCAGAATTTCCTCCATCGTCGGTTCTTTGTGCGCCTGATCTGCCATCTTCAGTCCTCGCCGCCCGGCAACTTTTAGTTAACGTCAACCCAAGGCCTATGCCGAGTGGGTTAACAAGTTGCTGACAAGCGTAAACCGAGTCGCGGCGGGATTCAGTGTGAATTAAGGGCCGGCCGACAAAACAGCCGCGCGCGACAGCCCCCCCGTCAGCTGCAACACTTGATAAGCCGCAACCTGCGCATCGCGTTCGGCATTCACCAGCGATAGACGCGCATCGAGCAGGTCTTGCTCACTGTCCAGCACGTCGAGGGTCGTACGCGTGCCAACGGTAAGTTCCTGGCGCGCGCCGTCGAACGCGATTTCCGCCGCCTCGACCTGACGAACCGATGCTTCGATGGACAAGAGCGCGGCTTCATAGCCGAACCAGGCCGAGGCAAGCCCGGCGCGGATGTCGCGTTCTGCAGCATTGGTGTTCAGGCGTGCCTGATCTCGGCGTAACCGGGCCTGGCTGACCCGGGCGTCCACCAGTCCGCTTTGCCAAAGGGGAATCGAGCCACGCGCCAGCGCGCTCACCGTAGTGTCATACTCATCGTCTTTGAATTCCTGCTGACCGCTGGCGGTACCGACGATCTCAAGCTGCAGCCGTCCCGCCGCCTTGGCCTGGTCGATCGCCTCACTTGCCGAGCGCTCCTGCTCGCGAAGGGCCAGGAGCTGGGGGTTATCCAACACGGCGAATTCGAGGGCTTCCTCGAAATTTTCTGGCAGAACCGGAAGCGGCGGGGTCGGGCCAAGGTCGCCCGGCACAGCATCCGTGACAGCGATAAAGTCAGCAATCGCCGCCTGTACGCCGGCTGCAGCGGCCGCCTCGCCAGCGAGTGCACCGGCCAGACGGGCTTCGGTGAGAGCCACGTCGGTGCGCGTTACAAAACCCACATCAAACCGAGCGGTTGCCGCTTCCACTTGTTCGCGCAGCAGCTCCACGTTGTTTCCGCGGATGTCGAGGGTCTCGCGGGCGGCTTTGACATCCAGGAAAGCCGTAGCCGTTTCCAGGAACAATTGTTGCCGCGTGGCTTCAAGATTGGCGCTTGCCGCATCGATCCCGGCCTCGGCCGCACGAATGCCCGCCGCCACGCGGCCGCCGGTGTAAATTGGCCGCGCGGCCTCAAGCTGAACGTTGGCGGTGGGGCGCTCGCCGATATTGGGTGAAAAGGCCCGGTTGGAGTCGATGGACTCATAACCGCCAGATGCCGATAGCGAGACGGTCACACCGCCAGCTGCACGCGCTTCATCCAGCGCGGCACGGGCAATATCGGCGTCGGCCTTGCTCGACTCCAGCGTTGGGTTAGCCACTTCCGCAAGTGTGAACGCTTCATCCAGCGTTTGTGATTGGGCTGGCAAAGCCAAAGCACAGGCCATTGCTGCACCGGACAGTAGAACTGAGAGTTTCATTGCGCGCCTCTAACCTCGCCTGATACGGGGCACTGTGCGAATGCACCCCTTCAAAACAGTGAACACTGTTCACTTTTACGCTGACCAACTGAAATCGGACGGCGTTTTTCAGTTTTTTTGCAAGTTCAGCGCCAGACAGGGTTAAAAAACGAAGGATTTCGGAGTGTTGAAAGTATCAAATTTCGGCGGTCTGCAGTCGAACACTTCCCGATGGGCCACCGTATTGCCTGAACACGTATAAATCCGCGCCTTGCCCAGCGCCGCATCGCTTTGAACCACGACGCCCAACCGGCCGCCGTCTGCCAGTTGCCCTGTCAGGCTGTCTGGCACCGCCTCGACCATGCCACAGATCAAAATGAGGTCGAAAGGCCCCTGGTCCGGCAATCCATCCGGCAAGGGAGCCCGAATCGCCGCGACCTGGTCCAGGCCCAGCCGAGACATTCGATCGGTCATCGCATCCACGCCGGCCTCATCATCTTCAATGGCGATCACCGTTTCGGTGAGTGTGGCCAGCAAAGCCGCCTCATATCCAGCACCTGCACCGATAACCATGGCCACATCACTCGGACCGGGTTCCAGGGCGATCAACATCTTTCCGATATCGCGAGGTAACCACATGGCGCGACTGTCGCCGGTTTTGATTTCCAGTTCTGAATAGGCAATCGAGCGCTTTGAGGATGGCAGGAACGCTTCGCGCGGCACCTTCAGGAACGCTCGAACGATGTCTGGATCGGTGACGTCGTTTGGGCGGATCTGGCTGTCTACCATGATCCGACGAGCGGCTTCGAAATCCATGGGCGTGTCCTCTCACTCAGGAGGTGTGTGTCGTTGGATGCTCGCTTAGCGTGCGCCCGCCCGCCGGGCAAGCAAACCGATTGCCGCGCCGCTGCTTGTGCTTGACATGACCGGGGGGCTCTCCCAGTTTCCGGCGCCTTAGAGCGCTGCGAGGAGCCAGCCATGAAAGTTGTCATCGTCGAATCGCCGGCAAAGGCAAAGACGATCAACAAATATCTCGGGAAGGATTACCATGTGTTGGCCTCCTACGGCCACATACGGGATCTGCCATCCAAAGACGGATCAGTGGATCCGGAAAATGGATTCGAGATGATTTGGCAGGCCGACAGCAAGTCGGCGGCACGCATCCGCGAAATCGCCGATGCGGTCAAAGGATCCGAGAAGCTCATTCTCGCAACTGACCCCGATCGGGAAGGCGAAGCAATTTCCTGGCATCTGCTCGAAGTGCTGAAAAAGCGCCGTGCCTTGAAGGATGTCGATGTCGAACGGGTCGTGTTCAACGCGATCACAAAATCGGCCGTCACCAGCGCGATGGAAAACCCGCGCGAAGTCGATGGTGAGTTGGTGGAGGCCTACCTGGCCCGCCGAGCACTCGATTATCTGGTCGGCTTCAACCTTTCGCCGGTCCTTTGGCGGAAACTCCCTGGCGCGCGCTCAGCCGGCCGGGTGCAATCAGTTGCGCTTCGGATCATCTGCCAGCGCGAGCTGGAAATTGAGACCTTCGTGCCGCAGGAATATTGGCAGGTCGCGGCCAAGCTGCGCGCGCCAGACGGCTCAGATTTCGACACGCGTCTCCATAGCTTGGACGGCAAGGCCCTGAAGAAATTCGACCTGCCGAATGCCGAGGCTGCTCAAAACGCCCTCGATGCGGTTAAAACTGGCGGCTACAGCGTCACATCGGTGGAAGCTAAGCCGGTTAAGCGCAACCCACCGCCGCCCTTTATCACCTCCACGCTACAGCAGGATGCGTCGCGCCGCCTCGGCTTCAGCGCCAAACGCACCATGCAAGCAGCCCAGAAGCTCTACGAAGCGGGCAAAATTACGTACATGCGGACCGACGGGGTCAACATGGCCGAGGAAGCTTATCATGGCGCCCGCGACCAGATCCGGTCGGCCTATGGCGCGCAGTACTTGCCGGAAAAGCCGCGTCGATACTCATCCAAACAAAAGAACGCCCAGGAGGCCCATGAGGCCATCCGACCCACCGAATTTTCCCTGACACCAGAAGAGTTCAAACAGGCCGATGGCGACCAGTGGATGCTCTACGCCCTGATCTGGCGTCGCGCGACGGCCAGCCAAATGCAGCCGGCAGAGTTCGAACGCACCACTATCGACCTCACCTCCAAGGATGGCCGGGCCGGGCTTCGCGCGTCCGGTCAGGTGCTGATCTTTGACGGTTTCATCCGGCTCTATACGGAAGGCCGCGACGAGCCGACGGACGATGATGAAGACAAGCGCTTGCCAAAACTGCGCGACGGCGAGCATTGCGATCTGCTCGACGCGTCGTCCAGCCAGCACTTCACTGAGCCGCCGCCGCGCTTCACCGAAGCCAGCCTGGTGAAGAAGCTTGAGGAATTGGGCATCGGCCGCCCGTCCACATACGCCTCGATCATAACCACCCTTCAGGACCGCGATTATGTACGCCTGGACAGCAAGCGCTTCTTCCCGGAAGACAAAGGTCGGCTGGTTACGGCCTTCCTTGAGAATTTCTTCCAACGCTACGTGGAATATGATTTCACCGCCGGGCTGGAAGAAAAGCTGGACGTCATTTCGGACGGAAAGCTCGACTGGAAGATTTTCCTCGAAGAGTTCTGGAAAGAGTTTCAGACCGCGATCGGCGGCACGAAAGACTTGCGCGTCTCCGAAGTGCTGGACGCTCTGAACGAAGCGCTCGGCCCCTATGTTTTCCCTGCCGTAGACGCCGATGGCAACGCCAAAGAAAATCCACGCCTCTGCCCGCTTTGCAATGAGGGCGAATTGTCGGTGAAACTGGGCCGCGGCGGTGCGTTTATTGGCTGCGGACGGTACCCGGAATGCAAATACACCCGCTCATTCTCGGTTTCTGAAGATGAGCAGGTCATCAATCCTGATGGCCAGGAACTCGGCACTGATCCAGATACCGGATTGGTGGTGACGCTACGCTCAGGGCGCTTTGGACCGTACGTGCAACTCGGCGAAGCTGAAGAGGGCGAAAAGCCTAAACGCGGATCACTGCCCAAGGGTTGGGAAGCCGATCAGCTCACGCTTGAAAAAGCGCTCTTGCTTTTGTCACTACCGCGCGAAGTTGGCCCACATCCCGAGGACGGTGAGCCGATCCTCGCCAATATCGGGCGTTACGGCCCCTATGTGCAGCATCAGAAAACCTATGCGAATCTTCCAGATGTGAACGAGGTTTTCGAGGTCGGTCTCAACCGCGCCGTGACGCTGATTGCGGAAAAACGGGCTAACCCGCGCGGGAGAGGCGGCAGCGCCGCTAAACCGCTTCGCGAACTCGGCAAGCACCCCTCAGATGACGGCGTCATTGCTGTCTTCGAAGGCCGATACGGTCCTTATGTGAAGCATGGCAAAACCAATGCAACACTGCCCAAGGATGTGGCGCCCGACGCGGTTACTCTGGAGCAGGCCATTGAGTTGATCAATGCCAGGGCCGCAAAGGGCAAAAAGAAGCCAGCAGCGAAGAAAAAACCCGCCGCAAAAAAGAAGACACCGGCCAAAAAATAGAGCCCTGGAGTTGCATCATATTTTTCTCTGAAAGGGCTTCCCTCACCCACCGTCAGTCGTGAGATAGGGCAAAAAATCGAACTGTTGGAGACGCCCATGACCGCTACGCTCGAAACCCGCGGCGACATTGCACTGATCACGATGGATGACGGTAAAGCCAATGCCGTATCCCACGCCATGCTGGACTCGTTGAACGAAGCGTTGGATGAGGCGACCGACGCAAAAGCCGTTGTTCTGGCAGGCCGGGAAAAGTGTTTCTCCGGTGGGTTTGACCTGTCAGTGATGAACTCTGGAGATATGGCGAGCGCGGTTGAACTTGTGAGGCGCGGGGGGAAACTCGCCCACCGGCTTTACGGGCTGCCCCGGCCACTGGTTGGCGCCGCAACCGGACACGGCATCGCCATGGGCGCCTTCATGTTATTGGCCTGCGACACACGTATTGGCCCAGACGCGCCAGCGAAATACGGCATGAACGAAACCGCGATTGGCATGCTCATCCCGATGTTCGCACAAGTGCTCACGGAAGAGCGCCTACCCCGCAGACACAGGACCAAATCGTTCATTCAGGCGACCATCTATGACAGCGCTGGCGCCGTTGACGCCGGATTTCTGGATGAAATCGTTGCCCCGGAGGCCGTGGTCGAGACCGCATTGGGCATCGCACAGCAGCTCGGACAATATCCAACCGACACCTATGCTGGCAATAAGATGCTGATTCGTGAGAAGGCCCTGAAACGGATTGAACATTCGCTGCAGGGGTAACGGAACGCGAAGTCAGTCCTCGCGAACAATTCGGGCTTTTCCGCGCCCCAGCGCCAGCGCCTTGATGGCCCCGCGAAACGTGCGCACTTCCTGTGTTGTCCAATTCGCGCGCACCAGGGCGGAGCGAAGATTGTCTTTCATCAGGGACGTTTTTTCCGGCGGGAAGAAAAATCCTGCGCGCTCCAGCTCGTCTTCAAAGTGCTCCATCATTCGGATCACATCAATGCGCTCAGCTGGCGTATCGACACCTTCCTTGCCCGTGAAGCGCCCTGGCAGTGCCGCCGCTTCACCCCAGGCATGGGCAAACACCAGAACAGCTTGCGAGAGGTTTAGTGACGCAAACTCAGCACTGACCGGATAGGTGACGATGACATCGGAAACGGCGACCGCGTCATTGGGCAGGCCAGACTTTTCGCCGCCAAACAGGATGCCCGCCTTGCTTGGCCCGCCGGAGATCTCAATCGCCGCCGCCATTGGGCCGAGGACAGGCTTTTCCATCCCGCGAGGACGAGCGGTGGTTGCATACAGCCGGGTGAGCCCCTCGCTGGCCGATGCCAGGCCATGATGGACCGACACGCTCACACCGGCCTCAAACGCACCTGCACTCATCGGGTCTGCTGCAGGATTGGGCCAGCCATCGCGCGGCGCAATCAGGCGCAGGTCTGTGAGGCCAAAATTGAGCATGGCGCGCGCCGCCGCACCGATATTCTCGCCAAGCTGAGGCGTGTGGAGAAGGATGGCAGGGACCACCGAGTTCACGGGTCCCCCGCACGAATTTCGCTTGCACGCATCGGCATGGCATCGATTACGGCAAAGAGGTCTGTGTTGGAAACCGGAGCATCCCAGCGCTGTTTCACGCCGCCATCCAGGCCAATTAGCGTCAGGGAGGGCTCGCCCTGCTCACACTTTGCAATTCGAACGAGATCCGCTTCCGCGTCATTCCAGGTTTGGGTGGAAGGGTCCTGAGTCACATCTGCGAAGCTGGATGCATCGAAAACCATCGACATGCCCGGTGAAACGCCAATGATGATCAACTTACGCTCATCGAAGCCGGGCCAGTCCAATCCGTCAAATTGAGCTTTCTGGAGCGCTGAGTCGAGCGCTGCATCCTTTTCTCCGCAAATGAGAAGGAGTCGGTTTTCCCAACGTGCTTCGCCGAGAAGGTCTCCGCTGCGGTCCAGCGGGTCTGCCCTGGCCTTGCTCATGACCACCGCAACCACGCCGACCAAAGCGCTCATCAGAATGAAACGAGAAAACATTATGGCGTCGGCCTCTTTCCTTAGTCGATCTGTCCTTTTGACGGGCGCCATCGCTCTGCTATAGCCGCGCCAGAAGAAACATATGCACAAGGGCACAAATATCATGGCGAAGATCAAGGTCGAAAATCCCATCGTGGAGATGGATGGCGACGAGATGACCCGGATCATCTGGCAGATGATCAAGGACAAACTTATCAATCCCTACCTCGACATCGATCTGAAATATTACGACTTGTCGATCGAAATGCGCGATGAGACTGACGATCAGATCACCCATGACGCAGCTCACGCAACCAAAAAATATGGCGTCGCGGTAAAATGCGCCACCATCACGCCGGACGAACAGCGCGTTGAAGAATTCGACCTTAAGAAAATGTGGAGATCGCCAAACGGCACGATCCGCAACATCCTGGGCGGTGTGGTGTTTCGCGAACCGATTGTGATTTCCAATGTGCCACGGCTCGTTCCGGGCTGGACCCAGCCCGTCGTGGTTGGCCGCCACGCTTTTGGTGACCAGTATCGCGCCACGGATTTCCTTGTTCCCGGCGCCGGCAAACTGACCATGAAATTCGAAGGCGATGATGGCCAAGTCATCGAAGAAGAAGTGTACCGCTTCGAAGAGGCCGGCATCACCATGGGCATGTACAATCTCGACAGTTCGATCCGCGACTTCGCCCGCGCCTGTTTGAACTATGGTCTACAGCGACAGTGGCCGGTGTATTTGTCCACCAAGAACACCATCATGAAGAAATATGACGGTCGCTTCAAAGACCTGTTCCAGGAAATCTTCGAAGCCGAATTCAAAGACAAGTTTGCGCCATGGGGCGGCACCTATGAGCATCGCCTCATCGACGACATGGTTGCAGCCAGCCTGAAATGGTCCGGCGGCTATGTTTGGGCCTGCAAGAACTACGATGGTGACGTGCAGTCTGACACGGTTGCACAAGGGTACGGCTCGCTCGGTCTGATGACCTCGGTTCTCATGACGCCAGATGGCAAGACGGTCGAAGCCGAAGCCGCCCATGGCACGGTGACCCGCCACTACCGCAACCACCAGAAGGGTGAGGCAACCTCAACCAACTCCATCGCGTCGATCTTTGCCTGGACGCGCGGCATCGGCCATCGCGGCCGCATGGACGGCACACCAGAGGTATCCAAATTCGCACAGTTGCTCGAAGACACGATCGTCAAGACGGTCGAAAGCGGTCAAATGACGAAGGACCTGGCCCTGCTCGTCGGGCCAGACCAGGAATGGCTGACAACTGAAGGCTTCCTTGGTGCGGTGGCCGATAATTTCTCCAATGCAATGGAATCCGCCTAGTCAGGAACGGTTCCATGGCAGACTTCACGCTGCGCCGGGCAGAGCTGGGGGACGAATACATCCTGGCCCTGATCGGCGCATCGACGTTTCTGGATGGCTTTCTGGAGATCATTCCCGGCCCGGCGCTTGTTGCCCATTGTCAGGCCCAGCACAACGCGGAAGTTTACCGGAGCTATCTGGACCCCGTAAATCCAAAAACAGCGTGCTGGCTGGCCGAGCACGCTGTGACAGGCGCCCCGATCGGATACGCTTTGAATTGCGCGCCAACGATTCCAGGCGAGACTGGCGCCAGCGATGTGGAACTGAAACGGATCTATTGTATGTCTCGGGTGCACGGTTCGGGCGCTGGCCAGGCCTTGATGACGGCGTCTATCGCACACGCACGCAGTCTCTCCGCAAAGCGGCTTTGGCTAGGCACCTATGAACAGAACCATCGCGCCATTGCATTTTATAAACGAAACGGATTCACGACTGTAGGCACCCGCCAGTTCCAGGTAGGCGACCAGATGTTTGACGACATCGTTATGTCACTCGTCTTCCAGTAAGGGCGCACCAGAGCTTTTGCTGGCGCAAACCCGCCGCTATATGAACAAGATGCCTGCCTATACCGTTGCAACATTTTACGCGTTTACGCCGTTTGACGATCTGCCGTCTCTTCAGAAGACACTGGCTGCCAAGCTCTGCGATATCAGCGCCCGTGGTACCGTTCTGCTCGCGCCGGAAGGCATCAACGGAACATTGTGTTGCAGGTCTGATATGCTGGAACGGGTTGTCGAAACCCTGCGCGCCCTGCCCGGCTGCCAGGCGTTGAACGTGCGCACCAGCCCGAACCCGAACCAGGCGTTTCGACGCCTCAAAGTGCGTTTGAAGACCGAAATCGTCCGCATGAACCAACCTGACGCGAACCCGAATGTATGT
Organism: Pseudomonadota bacterium; assembly: GCA_039815055.1. Classification (GTDB taxonomy): domain Bacteria; phylum Pseudomonadota; class Alphaproteobacteria; order Caulobacterales; family Hyphomonadaceae; genus UBA5336. The sequence goes on from JBCCAA010000034.1 coordinate 20,011, forward strand.
GTCGGCCAATATGTTGACGCCGCCGACTGGAACGATCTGATCAAGGACGACGACACTTTGGTCATCGACACTCGGAATGGCTACGAGGTCGCACTGGGCACGTTCGAAGGCGCAGTAGATCCGGAGACGGACGTGTTCAGCGCTTTCCCCGAATGGCTTGATTACGCCGTGCGGCACCACAGCTTTAAGCGCATTGCCATGTTCTGCACTGGCGGCATCCGCTGTGAGAAAGCCACCAGCTATGCCCGACAAACGGGCCTGGAGGATGTTTATCACCTGAAAGGCGGCGTCCTGTCTTACCTTGAAACCGTTCCGGAATCCGAGAGCCTCTGGCGCGGTGAGTGTTTTGTGTTCGACGAGCGCGTATCGGTGACCCATGGGCTGGAGCCAGGCCGTTGTGTGCTTTGTCGCGCCTGTAAGCACCCGGTCAATGAGGCCGCACAAGCCGATCCTGCCTATGTCGAGGGCGTCTCCTGCCCCGTATGTATCGACCAAACCACGTCACACCAGAAAGCCCGGTTTGCCGAGCGCCAGAAACAAGTTGAGCTCGCAAGACAGCGCGGAGAAGATCACCTGCTGGGCCAGGACCTTGCGCCATGAGCATGCCGATCCTTTGGTCGTTTCGTCGTTGCCCCTATGCGATGCGCGGCCGAATGGCGCTGTATGCGGCGGGGGTCACCTGCGAGCTCAGGGAAATCCAGCTCAGTCGCAAACCGGACGCGTTTCTGGACACCTCCCCCACAGGCACAGTGCCGGTGCTTGCCTTCGCCGATGGTACGATCATCGAAGAAAGCCTGGAGGTTATGATTTGGGCGCTCGGCCAGCATGACCCATATGGCTGGCGTGATGGCCCAGAAGTTGAGACCGACGCGCTGATCGCGGAAAACGATGGTCAGTTCAAACACCATCTCGACCGCTACAAATATCCAAGCCGTTATGAAGGCGTCGATAGCGACAAACATTTCTCAGACGCCATAGGCATCCTTTCGAACTGGAATTTGCGCATAGAAGCGAACGGAGGCGGGCTGGTCGACGCGGCACCCCGCCTGGCCGACATTGCGATCTTTCCCTTTGTTCGCCAATTCGTTTCCGTGAACCGCGCTCGTGTGGAGGACCAGAACGTGCCACACCTTCTCACATGGCTCGAACGACACGTCGCCAGTGAAACTTTCACGGCGATTATGCAGAAACATGCATTGTGGGACGGCGGAACCGGCGCCGTGGTGTTTTCAGATCACGCGGCCTGAAGCGCGGCCCGGACAGCTTCAATTGCGGCATCGGCATTCGCCCCATCAGGTCCACCCGCCTGTGCCATGTCGGGCCTGCCACCACCACCCTTGCCGCCGACCTCCGCACTGGCCAGTTTTACAAGATCCACCGCTGAGAACCGCTCGACCAAGTCGTCTGTCACACCGATTGACACTGCCGCTTTACCGTCATTCACGCCAACGAAGGCTACAACCCCAGAGCCAATCTGGGCCTTGGCCTCATCAACGAGCGCGCGCAAATCCTTGCCCCCGACGCCGTCAGCCACCCGGCCGATAAAGGAAACTCCGCCAATATCTTCAGGCCCTTGGGGCGAAGACGAACCTGCGCCGCCCATTGCCAGCTTTCGCTTCGTGTCGGCCAGTTCCCGCTCCAGTGTTTTCCGCTCGTCCAGAAGGCTGGTGATCCGGTCTGGAACATCTTTGAGGGCGACACGCACGAGCGCTGAGACATCCTTTGCAACTTGCGCCTGGCCCTTGAGAAAGGCCAATGCCTCCGCGCCAGTCGCCGCTTCGATCCGACGAACACCCGCTGACACGCCCTGTTCAGACGTGATCGTGAACGCCGCAATGTCGCCGGTAAGCGAAACATGGGTGCCCCCGCAAAGCTCAACGCTATAGGCTTCGCTCGCGTGTTCCAGATCATTCCCCATGGTCAGGACGCGAACCTCATCTCCGTATTTTTCGCCAAACAGCGCCAAAGCACCCGCCGCGATGGCTTCATCCGGAGTCGAATGCGCCACACCAACTTTATTGTTCTGCCGAATGATGGCGTTCACCTGATCTTCAATGACTTCGAGTTCAGCCTCGGTGACCGGTTTGCCATGGGAAAAATCAAATCGGAACCGATCAGCTTCCACAAGTGATCCCTTTTGAGTGACATGTTCGCCGAGTACGTTGCGCAGCGCCGCATGCAGCAGATGCGTGGCCGAATGATTGGCCATGATTTGCGAGCGACGTTGTGAATTAACCTCGAGTTCGGCCGTCCCGCCGATACTGGCCTCGCCTGCGGTCATTTCGCCGAGATGGACATGCAGTTGACCGGCACGCTTAACGACATCTCGAACGATGAACCGGGCGCCGGACGGGAAGACGATGTCGCCATGGTCGCCGGCCTGTCCACCGCTTTCGGCATAGAATGGCGTGGCATCCATCAAAAGCGCCGCTTCGCCCGGCCCCACAGTCTCCACAGCTGCACCATCAACCACCGCAGCTAAGAGCTTACCTTCAGCTTTCACCGCGTCGTATCCAAGGAACCGCGTTGGCCCCAAACGATCAGCAAAACCCAGCCAAAGACTGTCCACGGCCGTATCGCCAGACCCCGTCCAGGCGCTGCGCGAACCTTCCCTTTGCCGCGCCATGGCGGCCTGAAAGCCTGCGCTGTCCACCCCAACGCCGCGCCCGCGAAGGATGTCTTCGGTCAGGTCAATCGGAAAACCATAGGTGTCGTAGAGTTTGAAGGCCGTCTCACCAGGCAGTTCATCGCCAGCCTCAAGCGAAACGCTGGACTCTTCAAGCAATGCCAGACCTCGGCCAAGCGTGGCCTGGAAGCGGGCCTCTTCCTGCTCCATCTCTGCTTCGATGGCGGGCTGAGCGCGGCCAAGTTCAGGAAAAGCCTCACCCATTTGAGACACCAGTTCCGGAACGAGCTTGTGCATCACCGGCTCGCGCGCGCCAAGCACATGGCCGTGGCGCATGGCGCGGCGCATGATCCTGCGCAAAACATAGCCGCGCCCCTCATTTGAGGGCGACACGCCATCGGCCATAAGGAACGCGCTCGCGCGCAGATGATCTGCAATTACGCGAAAAGACGGCAACTGATCGCCATTCGCGGTTTTTCTGTAAACTTCTTCTGCGGCCGAAATCAGGCCGGCGAACAAATCGATATCATAGTTGTTATGAACGCCCTGCAGCACCGCCGCGATGCGTTCCAGGCCCATACCAGTGTCTATCGAGGGCTTGGGAAGGGCCGATCGAGTGCCGTCGGCAGACTGGTCAAACTGCATGAAAACCAGGTTCCAGATTTCGATAAATCGGTCGCCATCTTCATCGGGACTCCCGGGTGGCCCTCCAGGTATGTCATCGCCATGGTCGTAGAAAATTTCAGAACACGGCCCGCACGGACCCGTATCACCCATGGACCAGAAATTGTCGCTGGTCGCGATTCGGATGATGCGGTCATCGGAAAGACCTGCAATCGATTTCCAGAGATCGGCGGCTTCTTCATCATCGGCATAGACTGTGACCAGAAGTTTCTCAGGCGAGAGTCCGAGTTCCTTGGTCACCAGGTTCCAGCCATGCTCGATCGCTGCATCCTTGAAGTAGTCTCCGAAAGAAAAGTTTCCGAGCATTTCAAAAAACGTGTGGTGTCGCGCCGTGTAGCCGACATTGTCGAGATCATTGTGCTTCCCACCGGCCCGCAAACACTTCTGCGACGTTGTCACCCGCGGCGCGAAGGGCTTCTCCGCGCCGGTAAAGATGTTCTTGAACGGCACCATGCCCGCATTCACGAATAAAAGTGTGGGATCATCCTGAGGCACCAGGGGCGCGGACGGGCGACGCGCATGGCCGTGCCCCTCAAAATACGAAAGGAAACTTTCGCGCAGTTCATTTACGCCGGTCATGGATACTGCCCCATTGGCTGATTCAACCTACAGCGCCGCATATAAAACCAGCTGGCACCAACGCCAAGCCGGGGCCGATCTTTGGTATCAGCCCGCCTCGCTTTCGGGTGCGTCGTCCTCCAGGGACATGCCAGCTGTCAACATCTCATCTGTGAGCAGACCCGCTTTGCGGCGAACGGCATCTTCGATCTGGTCGGCAATGGCTGGATTGCTCTTGAGGAATTGCCGGGTCTTCTCGCGGCCCTGACCAATGCGATCGCCATTGAAGGAATACCAGGACCCGGCCTTCTCAACCACTTCGCTTTTCACACCAAGGTCGATGAGTTCACCGGTCTTGGAGATGCCCTCACCATAAATGATGTCGAACTCGACCTGGCGGAACGGCGGGGCGACCTTGTTTTTCACAACTTTGACGCGGGTCTGGTTACCAATAACCTCATCGCGATCCTTGATCTGACCGATCCGGCGAATGTCGAGACGCACCGATGAGTAGAATTTGAGCGCGTTCCCACCCGTGGTGGTTTCCGGACTGCCGAACATCACACCGATTTTCATCCGAATCTGGTTGATGAAAATCACCATACAGTTGGTCTTGGAAATCGAGCCCGTGAGCTTGCGCAGAGCCTGGCTCATCAAGCGCGCCTGAAGGCCTGGCAGACTGTCGCCCATCTCACCTTCCAATTCCGCGCGCGGCGTGAGGGCTGCAACGGAATCGATTACGATCATGTCGACCGCGCCAGAGCGCACCAGTGTGTCTGCGATCTCAAGCGCCTGCTCGCCCGTATCGGGCTGGGACACCAGAAGATCGTCGAGATCCACGCCGAGCTTCGACGCATAGACAGGGTCAAGCGCGTGCTCAGCATCAACAAATGCGCACACGCCGCCATTCTTCTGGGCCTCGGCTACACAATGCAGGGCAAGTGTCGTTTTACCCGAACTCTCCGGACCGAAAATCTCTACAACCCGCCCTTTTGGCAGCCCGCCGATTCCGAGACCGATATCAAGGCCGAGCGAGCCAGTCGAAACCGCCTCAATGTCGAGCGCTTTCTGATCGCCCAGCCGCATGACCGATCCCTTGCCGAAGGATCGTTCAATATTGCCCAAAGCGGTTTCCAGGGCTTTTTGCTTGTCCACACCGCTCTCCTTATTGACCAGGGTCAGGGCTGCTCTGCTCATATCAACATATCCTTCATGTCATTGCCCAGCCCAGGATGGCAAGCCGGTTCTGCCTCAAGAAGGTTTATCTGTATCATATTTGTTCACGAGAACAAACAGTGAATTTAAAGAAGTGAGCCTCTTTTCTTTCACCACGAATTGAGGCATTGAATATATCATGCTTGCGAAAAACGTTCCCCAGCCGGGTGAAGCCCGTGTCCGCTATCTTGATGGCGATTTGGAAATCCTGTCGAGCGGCGATTTCGTAATCTGCGCGGTCACGGGTCGCAAAATTCCAATCAGGGCGCTGCGCTATTGGAGCGTCGATCGGCAGGAAGCTTACGCGGATGCGACAGCGGCAAATGCCAGGGTTGCGCCAGAGAGCAAGCAAGACGGCGATGCGTGATCTTCTGATCGCACTCTTCTGGATGATGTCCGGCGAGGCTGGCCTGCCTGATCAGGCCGACAGCACTGTGACCTGTGGCGGCGCGTTGAGTCAGGGCGGATTGATTGTCTGCACCGGCCCAATTGGATCGCAGGTGCGCTACGACGGCGCAGCAGAACGGATCGAAGATGGCGCCCCCGCCATATTTGGCATCACACGTGACGCAGAACTCAGCGCCACGCTCACCTTCGAGACACCCGCCGCGTCTCGGCCCAAGCAGATTGAATTGACGCTGGCCGAGCGCATCGACGATTATCGCGTGCTGGAAGGGCTCGATTGCGACAAGGTTGATGCGCGCACTCCGCAGCAGATCGAGCATGCTGGCGAAAGCTGGGTGAAGAAACAAGCCGCGTTTTCAACCTTTGATCCGGCAGGCGCGCGACTTGGTGAGGGGTTCATCCTGCCATCCGTGGGCCGCCCAAGCTCTCCATTTGGCCCCACGCGAAAATATATCGGCGTCAGCGCGGAAACCGGCGAGTCCTGCGACAAAACCTCGGTACACCGTGGCTATGATATCGCCGCGCCCGTCGGAACAGACATTATCGCCCCTGCCGCCGGGACGATCATTTTGGCCGACCTTGATCTTTATTATGAGGGCGGGACCATTTTCCTCGACCATGGCGGCGGGCTGGTGTCGGTCTTCATGCACATGTCGGCGCTGGATGTTGCCGAAGGTGACGTCGTGGACCAGGGTGAATTGTTGGGCAAGGTTGGCAATACTGGCCGCACAACCGGGCCGCATCTGCACTGGGCAGTAAAGTGGCGCGATACATCGCGCAATGATCGCGGCGGTGACTTTTATATAGACCCTGCGCTTTTGCTCGACGCCGACCTGCTCCCTTGACGCGATCAGGGCAGCAATAGTGTTGCACCCGTTGTCTTGCCAGACTCGATGGCGCGGTGCGCATCGGCTGCATCGGCCAACGCGAATGTCTGGCCAATCTGCGCCGAGATGGTTCCCACCGCCAGTGCACCGAACAGAGCGCTCGCGCCGCGCGAAAGGTCTTCTTGTGTTGCAATGAAGCTGAAAAGGCTCGGACGAGTGAGAACAAGCGATCCCAACGCGCCGAGCCGACCGGGCGCAACCGGGTCTGCCGCGCCCGATGCGTTGCCATAGCTGATCCACCACCCGCGTGGCTTCAATGAGCCAAGCGACGCGTCGGCGCTGGATTTTCCAACACTGTCATAAGAGACATCTACACCGGCGTCGCCCGTAAGGGCTCTAACGTCAGCGGCTACCTCCGAAGTGCGCAACACCACATCGGCTGCGCCCAAATCACGTGCCGCCTGCGCCTTTTCTGCCGTGGACGTTACACCGATCACGCGCATGCCGAAACTCCTGGCCCAAGGGACCAGCAACGACCCAACACCGCCAACGGGCGCCCACACCAGGGCGGTCTCGCCGGGGCTTACTGGTCTCACCTCAAACAATAGCATCCAGGCGGTGAGCCCTTTAAGCAGCACGGCAGCCGCTGTCTCGAACGACACCGTATCCGGCAATCGAACCACACCGCTGGCAGGTGCGACCACGTGCGATGCATAAGCGCGCGGGCCGATGAACCCGACGCGGTCCCCCACGCCGATGTCTTCGACGCCCTCTCCCACTGCATCAACCGTGCCCGCCGATTCGGCACCTAGAATGGCAGGCAGCTTGATCGGGTAGAGTCCCGAGCGGTGATACGTGTCGATGAAGTTCAATCCCGCAGCGGCGACTTCAAACCGGATTTCTCCTGGTCCAGGCGCCGGAGGATCAAACGCCTCGTAGCTTAGCACGTCTGGTCCGCCGGTTTCTTGCAGCCTTACGCAGTGTCCCATGGCCAAACCTCTCCGAATCCCGCCAATTAGCGTTTATGGGTAGCCTAGCGCTTTTGTGTGGGATCGACGAGGCCGGACGCGGACCGTGGGCGGGGCCTGTTTGCGCGGGCGCCGTTGTTCTGGATCCAATTCGCCCAATCGAAGGACTGACAGACTCCAAGGCTTTGAGCGAAAAACGTCGTTCAGCGCTGGCCATAAACATCAAAACCGCCGCTTCAGGTTGGGCGCTGGGGTGGGCCAGTCCTGAAGAAATAGATGCGTTGAACATTCGCCAAGCCACTCATTTGGCGATGCGGCGCGCAACCGAAGCCTTGTCCTGCGTGATCGGACACATCATCGTGGACGGAAATGACTGCCCCGCCGGGCTGCCCGCACCTGCCGAGACCCGAATAAAGGGCGACCTCACCGTACCGGAAATTTCCGCAGCCTCAATTCTGGCAAAAACGGCCCGAGACGTCCTGATGGTCGAAATGGACCAATTGCACCCGGGCTATGGCTTCGCCGGTCACAAGGGCTACGGCACCAAGGCGCATAGTGAAGCCTTATCGCGCCTCGGCCCGTCGCCAATCCATCGCATGACCTTCGCGCCCGTTCGAGCGGCAGCCCTGCGCTTCAAAGCGGCTTGAAGCGACGCACCGCGCGCGTCACAAAGCGCCATGGCTGATGGCACCTCTTCCGATCCATACACCACCGCGGCGCGCCGCCTGTTCGCACGCAGCCCGGGCAGTGGCGCATTCAACAGGCTCAGGGCCAGGCTTGCACGCCAGACTCGCCGGGTTGTCGAAACATGGCAAATGGATGATCAACCAGGCGCCCGCTGGCTGATCGGCCTGTCGGGCGGCAAGGATAGCTATGCCCTACTTGCGGTTCTTTTGGATCTCAAAGCGCAAGGTCATCTGAAGGCTGACCTGTTGGCCTGCAACCTGGATCAGGGACAACCGGGCTTTCCAAAGGACGTGCTGCCCAACTGGCTAGCAAACCTTGGCGTGCCGTTCCGAGTTGAAGCCCGCGACACCTATTCCATTGTCACGGAAAAAGTGCCCGAAGACGCCACTTATTGCGCGCTTTGCTCACGCCTGCGCCGCGGGCACCTGTACCGGGTCGCGCGAGAGGAAGCCTGCACTGCGCTGGTGCTTGGTCATCATCGTGATGACGCTCTGGAAACACTTATGCTCAATCTCGCCCATGCCGGACGGCTGGCGGCCATGCCGGCCAAGCTTGTGAATGATGCCGGTGATCTTGCGGTGCTGCGTCCGCTGATCACCACTGCGGAAAATGATCTGGCACGGTTTTCCACCGCTTTGGACTGCCCGATCATCCCGTGCGACCTTTGCGGCAGTCAGGATGGGCTGCAGCGCCAAGCCATGAAACGGCGGTTGGAGGCATGGGCAATCGACACGCCGGGCCTTCGTGAAAGCATGGCAAAAGCGCTTGAAAATGTGCGGCCAGGCCATTTACTGGATACTGGTCTCGCCCGCTTTGAAACCGGCGATGACCCCAGCGTTCCTTAGGGTCACCGCTTGCCGGGAACGCCCCTGCGCCCTACCCCTGATGTCATGGACGCAAACAGCCCCAACACCCGCGCAGACGACCTTCTGGTCAGCCCGGATGCGATATCGGATGCCCTGCAATCGGAGGGCTATATTCCGACCACGGATATCGCGATGGCGGTGTATCTGGGCCATCAGTTGCGCAAACCCCTGTTGATCGAAGGACCGGCCGGGGTGGGTAAGACAGACCTTGCCCGCGCGCTTTCAGAGGCCCTGTCCGCGCCGCTCATTCGCCTGCAATGCTATGAAGGCCTGGATTCTGCGAAGGCACTGTATGAGTGGAAGTACGCCAAACAGCTGCTTTACACTCAGATCCTGAAGGACAAGGTTTCAGAGGTGCTGGGCGATGTCGATCTTGACGGCGCCACCGGCCAACTTGAGCAGTTTGATGATGTATTCTTCTCCGAAGCCTTCCTGGAACCGCGCGCGCTTTTGAGGGCGATGCGCCAGGATGATGTGTCCGTGCTGCTGATCGACGAAGTGGACAAGGCCGACGAGGCGTTTGAAGCCTTTCTTCTTGAAGTGCTCGCCGATTACCAGGTGACCGTTCCGGAACTGGGCACCATCACCGCCAGGACGCCGCCAATTGTGATCCTGACGTCAAATGCGGTGCGCGAACTGACCGACGCCCTCAAACGACGGTGCTTGCACCTTCACATCGGCTTCCCGGAAGCGGCACGCGAGGAAGCCATTGTGACGGCGCGCGTGCCCGGCATTGAGACAGACCTGACCAATCAACTGGTCGCATTCGTTCAATCGCTGCGGGGCCTGGATTTGCGCAAGCATCCATCCATAGCTGAAACCGTGGATTGGGCCCGCGCCCTCGTTCTATTGCACACTAACAGTCTCGATGAACAAACCGTCCGAAGCACCCTGAATTTGCTCCTGAAATATGAGTCCGACATCGCGGCCGCCGCGCCTATTCTGGGCAAAATAGTGCGCGAGGCTGCGCCACCCGCTCGTCCATGAGTGCGGCAGGCAATCTGACATCCTTCATCCGGGCGCTTCGGCTCGGCGGGGTTGAAACATCGCCCGCCGAAGCGATTGATGCCGCGCGGGCTGCAGCTTTGATCGGATATGACAAACGGTCCGCCCTGAAATCGGCGCTGCGCCCAACGCTCGCCAAATCAGAGTTGGAAGCCGGCACATATGACCGCCTGTTTGACCTCTATTTTACGGCGCCTGCCAGTGCCGGCACATCGCCACAGACAACCGATGAAACTGAGCCCTTGGGCCAACATGATACGCCGGACCTCCTCGATCTCATACAGTCAGGTGATACGGCAGCTCTGGACGCGGCCATGGCCAGCGCCGCGCGAGACGTGGACGCCGAACAGATCCGATTTTCAACCCAGATTGGCGTGATCGCACAGAAAATCATCCGCGCAATGGGCGGCGACGATCTCGATGCCGCCTTGCTCAAGGAATTGCGCGCCAACCCCGGCAGCACTAGTCAGCGCGCCGAAGACATCATCGAGGCACGACGGGCTTTGATGGGGCGCGCAAGGGCGGAAGCGCAAAAGGCGTTTGATGTGTTCGGCGCGGGCGAAACCGCACAGTTTCGCGAGGATATCCTGGCGAGCAAACCGCTATCGGCGCTTGAGCGCCACGATATTGAGCGGATGAAACCGCTCATTGCGAAAATTGCACGCCGGCTTGCCAAAGCCCATTCGCGCCGCAGGAGACGCAATACCGGCGTGCTGGATGTGCCCGCAACCCTACGCGCCAATGCTGGCCATGGCGGTGTGCCCTTTGAGGTGCACTGGAAGAACGCAAAGCGTGACCGACCCAAGATCGTAGCGATTTGTGATGTTTCGAGTTCTGTGGCTCGCCATGTCCGGTTTCTCCTCATGCTGCTGACGGGGCTCAGCGATGTGGTGCCAGATTTCCGCGCCTTCGCCTTTTCGGGGCGGCTGGGCGAAATCACCGACGACATGACATCGCCGGACTTCGCCAAATCCATGGACAAGGTTCTGCGCGCCCACGGCATGGGCTCAACCGACTACGGCCGGGCGTTTGAAGACTTCGAAACCGGCGCGCCAAACGCGATCGACCGCAAAACCAGCCTGATTGTGCTCGGCGATGGCCGCTCCAACCAGGGCGATCCCGGCCTTGAGATTTATCGCAATCTGGTGTCGCGGGCGCGCACTTCGGTCTGGCTGTGCCCCGAACCGGAAACTCTCTGGGGTAATGGCGACAGCGAAATGGATCGCTTCGCCCCGCTAACGGCCCATGTCGCTCATGTGACCAATCTGAAGGACCTTGAAAAAGCGGTGGACCGCATCCTCGCCCAATATGGTTGAGCAAAGGCGCCACTGGCGGTAACTGGAACCACCCAGCAGGAGGCGCATTTCATGTCCACACCGGAAGATAAACTTGCAGGCCTCGGCATCGTTTTGCCGGCCCCAGCCGCAGCCGTGGCGAACTATGTGCCGTTCGTCATTTCGGGCGCCCAGCTTTTCGTGTCCGGGCAAATCTCGATTCTGGACGGCACGCTGATGAAAGGCCGTCTTGGCGAAGATCTCGAACTGTCCTCCGGCCAGCATGCCGCGCGCGCCTGCGGCATCAATCTGATCGCCCAGTGCAAGGCCGCTCTGGGCGATCTTTCACGCGTCAGTCGTGTGGTGAAACTCGGTGGTTTCGTGAATGCAGCGCCAGATTTCACTGACATCCCGCACGTAATAAATGGCTGCTCTGACCTGATGGTGGAGGTGTTTGGCGAGGCCGGTCGCCACGCGCGCTCGGCTGTAGCCTGTCCCGTACTGCCCCTCGGCGTCGCGGTGGAGATTGACGGCGTGTTCGAGATCGCCGCGTGATCCTGGGCTGCCGCGCCTTTGCCCATCGCGGGCTCTGGGCCGATGACGGTCCGCCGGAAAACTCCATTGCCGCGTTCAAGGCGGCCGCCGAGGCCGGGGTCGGCATCGAACTGGATGTCCAGTTGTCCAGCGACGGGGTACCGGTGGTCTTCCATGACCCGATGCTGGACCGGATGACGGATGCGGCTGGCGCAGTATGGCACCACAAAGCCGATGATCTTACCGCGCTTCAATTGGCCGGCGCGGGCGAGCGGATTCCAACACTTACGCGTGCTCTTTCTGCTCTGCCCAAAGGCACTCCTGTGCTTGTGGAACTGAAAGCCAGTCCGGGAGACCATGGCGAATATGTAGATGCGCTCGAAAAGGCGCTTTTCGGTGTTGCCGTCGATTGGGCGCTGATGTCCTTTATCTGGGGGCTTAATGAAGCGGCCGCCCGTGCAATGCCCGACCAGACACGCGGCAGCCTGGCTCAACCTGATCTTTCAGGAAGCGGAGCACCTCTGGTCGAGCGGATCACCGCCTGCGCGCCGCCCACCCGCGATTTCACCAGCCTTCATCACAGCGACATCTCACGAGGGCGACAACTGCTTGGGCCGAACGCCGCTCTGACGGCCTGGACCGTGGACTCCCACGCAGCACTAGAGACCACGCGGTCAGCAAACGCAGCTGCAATCTTTGAGAAACTGGATCCCGCCCTCGTTTTGAGCACGCTGACGCCCTAGCTATTTGCCCATGGACGACACCGCGCTTCGACTGACCCTGAACACATCCCTTGCCAGCGTGGATCGCGACCAATGGAATGCAGTGGCCAACCCGGCCGGGATGCGTTTCGATCCTTTCCTCACCTGGGAGTTCCTTGAAGCGATGGAAGCCAGTGGCGCTGTCAGTCCGCAAATGGGCTGGACGCCGATGCACCTGACCATTCTTGGGCCTGCAAACCAGCTTCGCGCGGCGATGCCGATGTACGCCAAGACCCACTCTTACGGTGAGTTCGTGTTCGACCACAGCTGGGCCGACGCGATCGAGCGCGCAGGGGGGCAATATTACCCGAAACTCCTGGCAGCGGTGCCGTTTTCACCTGTCACCGGGCGACGGCGCCTTGTTCCGCCTGGACCAGATGCAAGCCGGTTGGAAGACGCGCTGGTCGCCGGGGCCGTTCAGGTGGCGGACGAACATGAGTTCTCGTCCCTCCACATCAACTTTGTCAGCGAGACGGAAAGCGAAGACCTGACACGGATCGGCCTGCTCGCACGCACCGACCAGCAGTTCCACTTCATGAATGAGGGGTATGAAACCTTCGATGATTTTCTTGCGGCCCTGTCGTCAGCCAAACGCAAGAATCTGCGCAAGGAACGGGCGAAGGCCCAAGACGGGCTGACCATTCGCCACCTCACGGGGGACGAGATTAGGGAAGCGGACTGGGACGCGTTCTATGTCTTCTACCTCGATACCAGCCAGCGGAAGTGGGGCAGTCCCTATCTGAACCGTGAAACCTTCCGCCTGATTGGCGAACGGATGGCCGACAAGGTGCTGCTCGTCATGGCCTATGATGATGACGGCCAGCCGATTGCGGGCGCTTTGAATATGATCGGCTCCGACACGCTTTATGGCCGCTATTGGGGCTGCACGGTGGATAAGCCGATGCTGCACTTCGAGATTTGCTACTATCAGGCCATCGATTTCGCCCTCGCGAATGGCCTGAAATATGTCGAAGCGGGCGCGCAGGGTGGCCATAAGCTTGCCCGCGGTTACCAACCGGTGATCACCCGCTCAGCGCACTGGGTCGCCCATCCGGGTCTGCGCGATGCCATCACCGACTATCTTGCGCGCGAAAGAGACTCGGTAGCCCGCGAACAGGACTACCTTCAGGAACGCATGCCGTTTAAGAAGGGGGAATGAGTGGGGCTGTAAACATTCGGCAGTGTGCAAGCCTGGAAGAGGCGGTCGTCGTCTGGTCGGCTCTGCGGGCCCATGGCTTTGAAAGCAATATTTCCAATTTCGAGCATGCCTGGATGCACTGGTTCAAAATCCCCGCTTTCGGCGGTGTTTTTGTGACCGTCCCTCACGCCCAGCTCAACGACGCTCAGGACTGTTTAGCCGACTTGGAAGACATCGCGCGGCGGATGCTTGATGATGAACATCTGAATGTCGATCACCATCTGACCCGCCGGGATCGATGGCGGATCTGGGCGCTGTCCATTTTCGGACCCTATAGCACTTTTCCTTTTCTTTTCGGCAATGCAGTTTGGCAATCACTCCGCAAATCCATGTTAAAGTGAGAA
>JBCCAA010000142.1:0-3213 GCA_039815055.1 Pseudomonadota bacterium
GAGATAAAATCGAACTTTTTCGGCTGGGCCGCCCGCTCCTGCCAGAGCCCGGCAAAATACGCGTAGCACTCTTCCAAGGTGCGCATGCGCGCGTCCATGTCGACGTCAATGCCGACCGTCTCGGACGTCGTCGCGACGTCAGACCAATAGGGTAGGAGGTGGCGATCTTCGAACGGGAAGTCGAACAGTGTTGCCAGCATTTGCGTGGTCAGCTCCTTAGAGACAAGATCGACCCAATTGAACCGTTCGCCGACGGGTAGGCTGTCGAGGATGTTACATACTCGCTGCCGGATCAGAGCTTCGATTTCTGACAATTGAGAGGGCGCCACGGCGGGGCTAACGGTCTTGCGTTGGGTGACATGCTTCGGACCGTCCATCGCAATGAACATGGGCGTTTCCATGCCCTCAGGCGCATCGCCAATCACGATATTGTCCTGTGAGGAAAACACTTTGTGGTTGGAGTCGACCGCGACGATGTCGTGATACTTTGTGACCGACCAATAAGGACCAAACGGACTGTCAGGACAGAAGTGAATTGGGTCCTCCTGGCGCAGGCGGCGGAAATAGTCACCTTGCTTATTGGCTTCAAATATCTCGGCTTTCGAGACGTCGAGTGTTTCCAGGTCCAAGCTATATGGATCCGGGATATCCGTGGGGTCCACAGCGTGTAGTGTATCGGCCAAGTCTTCCTCCCTTGGTGTTTTTAGGGTAATAACCCTAATTTTGCGCCCTGCCAAGATGAAAGCCAGGTCTTGCCTCGCCGCCCGAGTCCCACACATTAGCGCGCATGAGCAAATCATCCGCCGGTCCAGAGATTCAACGCATGATCGATTTGATCGCGCGCTTGCCAGGGCTTGGGCCGCGTTCTGCGCGTCGCGCGGCGCTTTTTTTGTTGAAGCGACAGGAGTCCTTGCTCCGCCCTATGGCTGAAGCGCTGGCAGACGCGGCTGATAAGATCGAACAATGCCATGTCTGCGGAAACTATGACACGATGCAGCCTTGTGCGGTCTGTCAGGCGCCTGGACGCGATGATGGGGTGATCTGCGTGGTCGAAGACGTGCCGGACTTGTGGGCGCTCGAGCGTGCCGCAGTATTTCGCGGCCGTTATCATGTCCTGGGCGGCGTTATGAGCGCGCTTGATGGTGTTGGGCCGGAGGATCTCACCATTGGGCTGTTGATCGACCGGGTGAAACAAGGTGGGGTACGAGAAGTTATCCTCGCCTTGAACGCGACCGTAGACGGTCAGACGACTGCCCATTATGTCGCCGAACGTCTTGAAGGCTTAGGCGTCGAAGTTTCGCGCCTTGCCCACGGTGTTCCTGTCGGAGGAGAGCTCGATCATTTGGACGATGGCACGCTTGCCACCGCCCTCAGATCAAGGCGTGGTGTTTAACTCGCAAGCTCGACGCGATAGACGGCTCCGTCCAGCACATTGGTCGCGACATAGATCGCGTCTGGGGTTGAGATCACGTCTCTGAAGCCTGTTTGCAAATCAGCGAGTAGGTCTTCGGTCTCACCGATTTCGCCCGAGTCCGTGATATCAACGCGCACCAGCTTCAAGCCCGCCGGACCGCCCATCGCGCCGATCAAGAGATCGCCGCTCCAGTCTTCGAAGCCCGCGGTTTCAACAATCGCCATGCCGGATGGCGCGATTGAGGGTACCCATTTCACTTCCGGCTGTTCCATGCCCGGCGCTTCTGTTTCATCCGTGATGATCGTGCCGTCATAATTGATCCCGTAAGTGATGGTCGGCCAACCATAATTTTTTCCGGGCTCAACAATATTCAGCTCGTCGCCGCCTTTCGGGCCGTGTTCGTGCGCGATCAGGAGATCCGTAGCTGCATGATAGACCATGCCCTGAACGTTGCGGTGTCCATAGGACCAGACGGAGTCGTTGCCGCTGCCATCGGCAAATGGGTTGCCTTCGGGAATTGTTCCATCGGGCATCACACGGGCAATCTTGCCGTGCAGATTGGTTGGATCCTGAGAGTCTTCCATGTAGCGATAGCCATCGCCCAGAGAAATCGCCATTGAGCCGTCTGGGAGGAAGGTCATGCGAGAGCCATAGTGGAATGTGGTTTCGCGCGGCGACCCGACAAAGATCTCATTTACATTGCTGAGGCCGCTTGAATCATCTGACAGCGTCGCAGAGATGACCGCGGTGCTGTTGGTCTCGCCCATATCCTTGGAATAGCTCAGGTATAGCGTACGATTAGTCTCAAAAGCCGGGTCCAGCGTGATGCCGAGCAATCCGCCTTGTCCTGCGACCAGAATGTCATCTGGCAGGCCGGTGAGCGGCGCATCCACCAAAGTCCCTGATTGAATGAGGCGCAGACGGCCTTCGCGCTCGGTCACCAAAAGGTCACCATTTGGCAAGGCGGCCATGCCCCAGGGAAACTCCAGACCTTCGGCGACGGGCACCAGTTTCAGGCCTGATTCAGAGACAATCGACCCGTCCGCCTCAGGCGCTGGCGGGGCCGCCTGGCCTCCACACGCGGTCAAGGTGACAAGGGCGAAAACTGAAATACCAGAACGCAGCATATAAAACTCTCCAGCTTATAAAACTCTCTCGCCATACATAGGCGAGTCCGCAGCAAAAGAAAGAAGGGCGATCCGTCTGGATCGCCCTTTCCCTCTCTCCCCTGCAAACTTGCAAGGGCCCCTGCTGGTCTCTACCAGCGCTTGGCGATCGTGACGCCATAAGTGGCTGGCTCGTTCAAGAACACGTTTGTGAACAAACCCGAGCTGTCATCGGTGAGATAGGCCCCGGTGATGACTTCTTCGTCGGTGATGTTCTTGCCGAACACTTCCACCGACCAGTCATTTTCCGTGTTCACCAATTGCAAGGACAAGTTCACATTGTCCCAGCTTTCAAGCAGATCACGCTGCGTGTTCCAAATCCGGCTGAACGCGTCAGCTTGATAGTAATAATCGCCGCGGACGCGGAAGTCGAAATTGCCACCGAGGACACCTTCCCAAGTGTATTCAGCGCCAATGTTGAACGTGGTCTCTGGTGTGCCTGGAAGGGCGTTACCATCGAGGTTCACAGATTCGCCATCGAACGGTGTGAGTCCGCCAATCGTTTGCGTGACGCCGTTGGAGTCCACATAAGACACGTCAGCGACACCCAACCCGGCTTCTGCTCCGGCGAAGGCGCCGGCACAAATTCCAAGCGTTGCGCCTGGATCCAATGCGCCTGCAGCGATCGCACCA
>JBCCAA010000095.1:0-6294 GCA_039815055.1 Pseudomonadota bacterium
CGCAGTAAATACCCGGCCGCCCGCGGACTCGCGACTGAAAATCACCGAGATCTTCTATTCGCTGCAGGGAGAGGCCTATATCGTGGGTTGGCCCACGGTGTTTGTGCGCCTGACCGTTTGCCCGCTGCGGTGTACCTATTGCGACACCGCCTACGCGTTTCATGGTGGTAAATGGACCACTATCGAACAGGTGCTTGAGACGGTTGCCGAGTACGGTGCACGTCGCGTGTGCGTGACCGGCGGTGAGCCACTGGCGCAGAAAAATTGCCTTGCGCTAATCCGTCAGCTCGCTGACGCCGGTCACGAGGTGTCGCTGGAGACCTCGGGCGCCATGGACGTCAGTGCGGTCGATGCGCGTTGCTCGCGCGTGGTGGACGTCAAAACGCCGGCCTCGGGCGAGGTGGCGCGCAATCGCTACGAGAATCTGGCGCTGCTCGGTGACCACGATCAGGTGAAATTCGTTATTGGCGATCGTGCGGACTATGACTTTGCGCGCCAGATCATGACGCAGTACGAGTTGCCCGCGCGCACCAGTGTCCTGCTGTCCCCAAGCCACGACGAACTGGCGCCCGGCAAGCTCGCCGACTGGATGCTCGAAGATCGACTTCAGGCGCGATTGCAGGTGCAGCTGCACAAATATTTGTGGGGCGATGTGCATGGGCGCTGAGGTCAAGAAGGCCGTTGTTCTGGTATCCGGTGGGCTCGACTCGGCGACCGTGCTGGCGCTGGGTCGCGAGCAGGGCTTTGCCTGTCACGCGCTGTCCATCGACTACGGTCAGCGCCATCGCGTTGAGCTGACCGCGGCAGCGCAAGTCGCCGCAGCGCTCGGGGCCGTATCGCATCGAACCGTGCACGTCGATCTGTCGGCCATTGGTGGCTCGGCGCTGACCGACTCAAGCATTGAGGTGCCGGCGGCTGGCGGTGAGGGCATTCCGGTCACCTATGTACCGGCCCGCAACACGGTATTTCTGTCCATTGCGCTGGGCTACGCCGAAACACTGGGCGCGCAGACGCTCATGATCGGGGCCAATGCCGTCGATTATTCGGGCTACCCGGACTGTCGACCGGAGTTCGTTGCCGCGTTTGAGCAGCTCGCCAACCTCGCCACAAAGGCCGGCGTGGAAGGGCAGAGGCTGCGCGTCGTGGCGCCACTGATGAGCATGACCAAAGCCGACATCGTGACGCGCGGCACGGCGCTGGGTGTGGACTATGCGCAAACCATTTCCTGCTACCAGCCCGACACCGATGGACGGGCCTGCGGCACTTGCGACGCGTGTTCATTGCGTCGCGAGGGCTTTGCCGCGGCGGGCCTCGACGATCCCACGCGCTATGTCGTGCGCATGTCTTGAGATTTGGGTGCGTTGCGGTATCATGCGCGGCTGGCGCACGGGTCGTTAGCTCAGTTGGTAGAGCACCGGACTTTTAATCCGATGGTCATAGGTTCGAATCCTATACGACCCACCATTTCCAGCCTTGCACCTGCTCTCCACATGTTGGGTTTGCTCTCCAAACTCATCGGACTGACGTCCGTTTGGTGGCTCGGGTGTACAAGCCCAGAAGCCCTGCGGAGTCCTCAGCGTCGCTCTCACCCTTCGCGCGCAGATCGTGCCACGTCCAGCTCTCAACGGTGCCTGCGCGGCCCCTGATGCGCCTCATGGCGCTCTGCATGCCATCGTGGGTCCATGGGCTGCCTTGGTTGTTGGTGAACACTCGCGGGCTTTCAGGCGTCCGAGACATTGCCCGTGTGACGAAAAAGCGCAATGCGGTGTCCCACTCGCAGATATCCCGCTTCCCAGTTTTGCTCTCGCGCCACAGGATGCCCTGTGGGGTAATCTGGAGTTTCAGTAGGGCGCGGCCCTCATTCGGGCGCATGCGAGCCAGAAACAGGCCGGCCATCAAGTCCTGCTCTGGTTCGGTGGCAGCGTTGAAGTACGCCAGAAACTCGTCGTTGCTGACGTAGCGCTCTTTGGGCGTCTCTTTGTTGCGGCGTACACCACGGCAGGGGTTCCATTTGGCCATGCCGTTGCGCATGCCGTAGTTGAAGGCTGATGACAGACAGGCCATTTCGCGATTTGCCACAACACCTGCGCCATTGCGCTCGCGCCACGACAGGAACCGCGCCACGTGCCCCGGCTCAACCTGGTCAGGGCGCAACTCACCAAACTGCTCAAGCAGCACGCCGGTAATGTACCCGCGATAGTCTTTCTGCGTGCGAGGGGCGAGTTGGTTCATGCCTTCGCCGATGAAACTCACAAGCATATCGGCCACAGTGTCACCGCCCGCGCGCTTGATACGCGCCAGTCGATCGAAGAACACAGATTCATCGGCCTCGGCCTTATCGACCCGGCAAATCTTTTTGCTGTGCCGCTTGCCTTTGCTGTCCCGGCCCATGTCATAGAAGTACGACCCATGGCTAACCTTCACCCTCGGCAATGAATCGAGGGACCGCCGCTTTCTTTTTCTTGTCACCGTATTTCCCCGCAATAATGATGTCGTCACTGGTCCAGATCGTACCAGTCTCCATAAATGGCACTCTGCCATCCTTTAGGCGCCGACGCAGGGCAGGGCGGGTCTGCACTTTGCAGAGCCGCATTAGCTCCTGTTCGTCGTACGTTGCCACGTCTCACTCACTCCTGGCTGGCGCATGGATTACTAGCCGAATGTCGCTCATGGCCTCATCCAGCGATAGACCAAGCGCCTGTGCGCGCATTCCGTATTCGACAACGGCCCGCAGGTTCGCCTCTACCGTGTCGCCATCACGCGCTGCCTCGAACATCAAGCACGCCGCGTATGGGTGGTACTCGGCCGGGCTGTTTGTGTGCATGCCGCAGTTGAAGCACGTCATTTCTGTTTCTCACTCCCGGCTAAAGCGATAAATTCTTCCATCACACCATTTACCAGCTCATTCTCCGGGCCAACCGCGTCATAGGAAAACAGAAAACCGGAAATGCCAACCTGCCGACAATCTTTGCGCGCTGCTTTCAGGCTCTTGTGAGGTCCAGCAAAATAGATAATCTCACTGTCGTCATCGTCAAGTGAATGTAGCGCGTAAACTTTTTTCTTCACCTTCACCCCTCCGCGTGGGCTAGTCGATTACGTGCTTCATGTGCTTTTTCTCGAAAGCCTCAATCAGCTTAAGCGTGTCAGCGTTCTCACCGAACGCAAATGATTTCTTGATAGCCCGCAAATCCTTACTGGCAGCAGCGGCTAGTTTCTTTTTGTGCTCGCGCTCACGGTCGTCCCATTTTCGAATCTTTAGATCAAGTGCCTCTGCTTGATCCATCATTTTCCTGATTGTCGGTGGCGGCTCCCTGCGCTTAATTGTGTGGAGTCTTGTTGCCTGCCAAAAATCTTGCATGGCATCTTTGATGTATTTTTTCTGTTCTACTTTATTCATTCAATCCTCCAGCCGCGCGGCGGTTTGGTCGGTCAGTAATTTCGCTTTGTAGTCACAGACGTACTTCAGGCCGGGGGACCATTCGTTTTCGCCATCGCGGCCCTGCTCATCAAGCGGGATTTTTGCGGGGCGCTCTGTCCGATCAGCCTGCACGGTGACGTGCGTGACCTCGCCGCAGACAATTTGCTCGACGCCTTCATCCCAGAAATCATCCATGAATGTATCGACGACGCATCGAAACTCCGCATCACGCGCATGCGGCGTCGCATAGTAGTAGAACTCGTTGTTGTAGCCATCGAAGATGAAGTACCGATGGTCAGCATCAGGGCGGGTTTTGTACTGTCTCACTTCTCTCTCCTTCTAGGCGCAACGGCCCGGTCGTTAGCCGGGGCTATTTTTAACGCAGACTGTCGCGGGCAGATACACTGCTGTTGCCGTCTGCTTAACCGCGTCGCCAATCACTTGCGCCGCCGCTGCATTGATCGTTAGACGAAATGGCAGACCAAAGGCCCGTCGTCGGTCGGGATTTCACAGTCCCGCTGAACTTCGTCCGCACCGCCCGTAATGAGCGACCAAATAATTACCAGTGATTTCATGTCTTCGTTTCCTTTCGTTTTGGGGTTGAGGGCCTTCCACCCTCCCGCCCCGTGGGGTTGTCTTCGATGAACCCTAAAAACCGATATCGTCGTCAAAATCCGGCTGCGATTCGCCAGCCTTGCCCGCCGCGTAGTTGCTCGACGCCGGGGCTTGCTGTGCCTGCTGAGCATCCTGACGCCCATCCAAAAACTGCACGGTGTGCGCCTTGATCTTGTAGAACCGCTTGGTCTCGCCGTCCTTCTCGTACTCGTCGCAGAGGTACGAACCCTCAACCAAGACTTTCGAGCCTTTGCGCAAGTACGTCGCGCAATTCTCGGCGGTCCGGCCCCATGCCTCGACGCTGTGCCAGGTGGTTTTTTCCTTGCGCTCGCCGGTGCGCTTGTCCTTCCAGCGCTCCGACGTCGCGACACTGAACTTGGCGACAGTGTTGTCACCGACTGCGCGCGTCTCTACGTCGCCGCCCAAATTCCCGGCGATGATTGCTTTGTTGAATGACGCCATTATGCTGCTTCCCCGTCGCCGTCGAACGCTTCAATCCATTCGGCGTTTTCGTCATCGGCCGTCGTCGGCTCGCCGTCATCGGTGGGCGCTTCAATCTGCGCGAGCAACGGGTCAGGCTGTTCCGGTGTCGGTACCGGCGTCACGTCGCGCATGCCCTTGGTGACCTCGCCGGCCTCCTCGGCGAACATGAGGCCAAGCGTCGCGGCGCTGTAGTAGTCGCGGATATGGAAGCCGACCGCGCGCGCCTTGAGCATGCGCTTAGGCTGTGACTTGTACAGGGCGTTGTTGTTCGCGTTTGGCAACTCGGACATGACAACCTCGCTTGTGATCGGCTGGCCGCCGCGCGGCGTGCTGGTCACGGTCGCGGTCAGGTCTTTGCCTTCACCTTCAAACGTGCACACGATCTTCGTGCCGCGCTCAAGCATGCCCTTGGACTCGACCAGAGCCGCCGCCATGGCAGTTTCGATAAACGGCTTTCCCTTGATGATCGGAATATTCTTGACGGCCGTCATCGGCGGGATGCCCAGCTCGAAACCGACTTGCATCTGAATCAAGATCGCTTCGGGCTTGTCGCGAGACACACCGGACGCGCTGATCGCCTGAGCCATGCGGAACCCTTCCTCAAGGTTCGTTGGCATCATGCCGCGCTCGCCGATGTTCACCGCCGCTTTGCGCGGCTGCTGTTGTGCTACTTCACCCATTCCGGTGCCTCCAAAATCTGAATGTCTGCGGGGTACGACGGCCAGCTATTTCGCTCTTTGCACTTGGCGTAGCGCGCCAGCAGTTCGCCCCATTCGTTGCGAGCCGCTTCGATGTAGGCAAAGTCCAACTCATAGATTCCAATGCCGTGCGGTGGCTTTTTCTCGACCGCGACGAACACGAAGCGCCGCGCCATTTCGCCGGCTACCACATCAAGCCCGGTCAGGTAGTGCACCGCCTGAAAGTGATAGCCGAATTTGTAGACCGATCGACCAAAGCCGCGCGGACTGGCGTCGTCGGTGCTTTTCAGATCGACCACGATGGCTGAGCCACCGCCGCCGCTGACGACTCGGTCGTACTTAGCCTTGCAGCGCACGCCGGTCGCATCATCGGTCCACAGCGCCGTTTTCTCGGTCATGCCGGGGCCAGTGCACAGGCGCTTCGCCAACGGGTGCGCCTGGATCGCGTCACGCACGCCCTTGAGCGTCGCCATGTCCTGCGCACCGGGTAGGATCGACTTGTGCGCATTCGCTTCCTCAAACGCCGCCCATTCGGCCTTGCCGATTTTCGTGCGTCGGTTGATGCCCTCCGGTCGTACTGCGAACCGGCCATCCAGCTCCTGCGGCTCGAGTACGGCCGTGTGCAAAGCCCGGCCCATGAGTAGGGCGGGCGTATCAGCATCCCCGTTCACGGCCTTGTGGTGCGCGTGAGCCGGGCTGCGGCGCATTTCCCACAGAAACGACCGATTGACAGCGTCGAGGCTGAAATACTCCGGGTCGTTCAGGTCGTGCAGACCGTCCTGCAATACTTCGTCGAGGGCCGCAGCCATCACGCCGCCTCGCTGTCGCTTTCAGCCCGAGCGAACAACTCGCCCACGCCCTTGATCACGTCGCGCGCGTTGTCGTTAAGCCGCTCGGAAAGCCAGCGCTTGCACGTGGCTTTTTTGGCTGGCGTGTCTTCGTAGCCACGGGTGATGAACCGCATGATGGCGCGCTGATCGTCCTCGGTGACTTCGATTGGAATCATGATTTTCATTTGTCGTTGTCCTCAGTTAAAAAAACCCCGGTGACAGGTCCGCGCCGGGTCGCGGTTAAGGGAGA
>JBCCAA010000007.1:0-69538 GCA_039815055.1 Pseudomonadota bacterium
CCGAACCCGGACCCGGTGACGCCCATGAAATCCAGCATCCCGCCTTCTTCGGCTTCCACGAAAACAATGCCGCTGATGGCGGTGTACTTCGCCAGCGCATCGCGGGTTTCCGCACGCTGGGCTGTAGAAAATGAGTACATTGCATCCGGGCTGTAAGACACCGTGGACGGGTCGGGCAGCTCCGCGTCTTCACGGAAGGAATAGGTGATGAACGTTGTTCCGATCGCCGGCGTATCTTCGTTCCAGTTCCAGCGCAGGTAATTGGTCGAGGTGGGAACCAGTAGCGCTGTGTAGTCGGTAACGGTAGCGAAAGGAACGTCTGCAATGCCCGTTTCCAGACGCGCATCGCAGCAACTGGGACAACCACATCCCGGCACGTCTCCATCAATGCCAGATGCCTGAGGGCCGTGGTCTTCAAACAGAACCGGCAGGTCCGCGCGATAGTTTGTATCCCCGAACGAATTTAATACACCGAATGCTCGATCAGACGAAATGTTGCTAAGCACGCGAACCTCCTGATTTTCCTCACCCAATGCTATGAATTATACCAAGTTTTGCGGGTTCAACAAAGTTTGGCTTTCGTCATCTCACCATACCAGGGGTAAGGGCTTTGTTAGCGAAGGCCATAAATGGCGATGCTCCACACGCTCTTTGAGTTTGGTAATGCGCTCGGCATGCGCCCGCCCGCGCCAAAGTCACACCCGGGCGGTAAGTGGCATTGCAGGAATCCCCTGCGGACACATCTTGTTTTTCGATGGTTTTAAGACAGCGCCCGACCGTATCGGACGGGAACATGGTGCCGGTCTAGGGCACCATTCAGAATAAATTTTCGTTTTTTCAATGCTTCAATGCGCATTCGCCCAAGATTAACGGACCATAAGGTGCACCAATTTTTGCCGACTTAAAATCAGTTGAGTTCTGTGTTTTTCCTTACAACACGCGTAAACGAACAACCATTCTAGGGATGCTCAAGTCCGCTCCAGCGTCCACCATCTTGGCAAGGTCCGGAGATCATCTAGAGCACTGTAATTAAGTAGTTGTTAGTAGTTTTTCGTTGCTCGAAGAGGCCGCTCAGAGCGGTCTGTCATTTCCCACTCGTTGCCCGCACCATTCCACCAGTTTGTCTTTATCAATGCACATAATTAGTCGAGCTGATCCATACGATCCGCGGGACGCTCATGTCCGCTTTCGGGGGCAAAGTGGCCTTCAGACGGCTATCGATTGACTAGCGCAAAATCGCCGAAAGCAGCCCATCTCGAAGTTGATCCGCCTTGTCACCTTTATCGGAAAAGCCAACATATGAGCACACAACTTGTGTTGAACAATCGTTCTGCCGATTGGGCGTTGGTCTCGAGGACGGTATCTGGACCGACTCGCTAAGCTGTTGAGCGGACCGCTTCGCTCAGAATGTCCAATCCTTCGTCCAACTGTGCGAAGGGAATGGTGAGTGGCGTGAGAAAGCGTACGACGTTGCCTCGCACACCACAGGAGAGCAACAGCAATCCATGGTCGCGGGCCGTGGCGACAATGGCCTTGGTACGATCCGGGTCCGGTCGTTTGGCATCGCCGCCCTTGATCATCTCCATGGCCACCATGGCGCCAGGCCCGCGCACATCACCGATGCCCAGATCCGACTGGGCCAGCCCATTGCAAGTTCGCTTGATGCGATCACCGATTTCAATCGCGCGCTCGCACAGACCCTCGTCTTGAATAATATCCAATACCGCCAAGCCGGCGACGCAACCGAGCGGCGATCCACCATAGGTGCCGCCGAGCCCGCCGACATCCGGGCCATCCATGATCTCGGCCTTTCCAGTCACGCCAGAGATGGGAAACCCGCCAGCCATCGCCTTGGCGATGGTCATCAGATCTGGCTCCACGGGGGCGTGCTCCACGGCGAACAGCTTGCCGGTACGAGCAAAACCAGACTGGATTTCATCTGCGATCAAAAGAATACCGTGCTGATCGCAGACTCTTCGAAGCGCCTGCATAAAGCCTGGAGACGCGGGATAGAACCCACCCTCGCCCTGAACGGGTTCGATGATGATGGCGGCGACCCGTTCTGGTTCGACGTCTGCCTTGAAGAGCTGGTCCAGTGCCTCCAGCGCGCAGAATTCCGGCACACCTAGATACTCAGCGGGAAACGGCAAATGGTAGACCTCGCCCGGCATGGGGCCGAAACCACGTTTGTATGGTACGACCTTACCGGTGAGCGCGAGGCCCATCATGGTACGGCCATGGAATCCGCCGGAGAAAGCAACCACGGCCTGGCGCCCGGTCGCGGCGCGGGCAATCTTCACGGCGTTCTCCACCGCCTCTGCGCCTGTGGTCAGGAAGATGGTCTTCTTGGGAGAACTGCCAGGTGCAGCCTCATTCAGCCTCTCAGCCAATTCAATGTATGGCGAATAGGGTGAAACCTGGAAACAGACATGGGAGAAGTCATCGAGTTGGCGGGTCACCGCTTCCTTGATGCGCGGGTGGTTGTGTCCCGTGTTATTGACCGCAATGCCCGAAGCAAAGTCGATGTATCGCTTACCCTCTTCATCCCAGATTTCGGCGTTCTCCGCCCGGGTTGCGAATACCTGGTGCATACTGCCAACACCGCGAGGGATGGCGGCTTCACGACGAGACCAAAGAGCTTCATTTTCCATGTGCTTTAACCTCAGGCCTTACGCGCCGAGGCCTCCCATCAGTGTGTATTTGATTTCGAGATAGTCATTGAGGCCATGGAGGGAGCCTTCCCGGCCCATGCCTGATTGTTTGATGCCTCCAAACGGCGCCGCTGCGTTGGAGAGGGCGGCATCATTGATCGCCACCATGCCGTATTCTAACGCATCGGAAATGCGCCAGGCCCGGCCTATGTCGCGGGTATAGACATAGGCGGCCAGGCCATAGGGGGTGTCGTTAGCCATGCGGATGACTTCATCTTCGCTGTCAAAATCGATCAGGGCGGCCACCGGGCCAAAGATCTCTTCTCTTGCTATGTCCATTTCGGGTTCGACGGCCGAGATGACCGTGGGGGGGAAGAACAGGCCGCCAAGGTCGCCCCGCGCCCCGCCCAAAACGATCGCTGCACCAGAGGCAGAGGCGCTGCTGACCAAACGCTGCACCTTCTCAAGCGCAGGGGCGTTGATCAACGGGCCGATCTCCGTGCCGGCTTCAGCGCCATTCCCGACCTTGAGCCGGGCCGTCCTTTCCGCGACCTTCGCGGCAAAGGCTACAGACACGTTAGCCTCCACGAAGATTCGATTAGCGCAGATGCAGGTCTGGCCGGCATTCCGGAACTTGGTGGCCATCAGGCCATCGGCAGCAGCATCCAGGTCGGCATCGGCGAACACGATGAAGGGCGCATTCCCGCCCAGTTCCATAGAGACTTTCTTGATTGTGCCAGCTGATTGCTGGAGCAGCATGCGGCCCACATTTGTGGAGCCGGTGAAACTGATCTTGCGCACCATGTCGCTGCCGGTGAGTGTCTCGCCCACGGCTGCCGGGTTCGAGGTGGGTATCACATTGAACACGCCCGCTGGCACGCCGGCTTCTTGGCCGCAGGCCGCCAAAGCGAGAGCTGAGAGCGGAGTATCCTCAGCGGGCTTGGCCACCATGGTGCAGCCCGCCGCCAAAGCTGCAGCTACCTTCCGAGCCAGCATTGCGTTTGGAAAGTTCCAGGGCGTGATGGCAGCGCAGACACCCACGGGCCGGCGGGTGACCACGATCCGTTTATCGCTGGAGGGTGCGGGGATCACCTCGCCATAGACGCGCTTTGCCTCCTCGGAGAACCACTCGAGATAGGAGGCGCCATAGGCAATTTCGCCTTTGGCCTCGGCCAAGGGCTTGCCCATTTCGCGAGTGAGCAGAGCCGCCAGATCATCTGCATGCTCCATCAGAGTGTCCCGCCAGCGCCGCAGGATGGCAGACCGCTCAGCTGCAGGAAGACTCGCCCAATCGGCCTGGGCGGCATCGGCGGCGGCAATGGCGCGCTCTGTTTCCACGACGCCGCAATCTGCAACCTCTGCGATCACCTTGCCCGTGGCCGGGTTCACTACATCAAACCGGGCACCACTATCTGCAGGGGTCCACGCCCCGCCGATGAAGGCATCTGTCCGTGGTGATGATGGCGCATCAAACATGTCGAGGTCCACTTTTAATTCGCTACCGATTTACGCGCTGGCGCCAATTCAGTTAGGGCCAGAATTTCCCGAGTTTGGTGCCAGTTAGACCCCAAGTTCAGCTTCTTTCGTCCGCGAGCGATCAAGCATGAAAGCCGGTACCAGCATCACAAGCATAGACAGCCCCAATCCAAGCAATGCGGCGTTGATCATAACGCCGAAACCGAACTCTGATTGAAGTATCCAACCGGCAACCATCGGCCCGGAGGCCAAGCCCAATTTCGAGACAAAGCCGCCGAAGGCCGACGCGCGACCCGCGGAGTCAAACTCAGCTGTCATGCCCAGCAGATAGGCTATGACAAAGCCCCAAGTGATGCCTGTGCCACAATTGGCGAGCATGTAGGCCCAAGGCGCACCACTGAAATGGAAGATCGAGGTGCCGACCAGGGTGAGCACCATGGCGCCCGCGAGCAGCCAGCCTCGTCCGAACTTCAATCCGCACACCATGACGAGAAATGGTCCGAGAAGGGCCACCCAGGTGGCGAGGCCCAAGGCGACCGAGACGTAACTTCGCTCAAGACCGTAATCCAGACCGAGGCGGATGATGTAAGCGAGTAGACCCATATTCGCAGCTTGGAAGATAAAGATCGCGACGAGTGTAAGGACCAAGGGAGTCCACCGCACGGTTGCGTCCTGACCGGTAGACTGGGTCTGCTTTCGCTCTGCTGGGTAGTCATCAAGGAACGGAACCATTACCAGCGTCGCAATGCTGAACAGGGCCAAGGCTATGAATAATGCCTGAGTGCCATAGATCGGCGCGAGGGGTGGCAGAACCATAACGCCGAGCCCGCCCAATCCGAACTGGACGAAGAGCAACATCCCAAATGCCCTGTCTGGATTGGCGGTGCGTGCGATGACCGCAAAGGCGACGCCCGTGAGGATACCGCCGATCACACCATGCAGTAGCCGCAAGGGAAGCAGGACCTCGAAACTCTTGATATCAATCGATCCAATATCGATGGCGAGCAGTCCTACGAGACAGATCAGCGCGATAGGGCGCCAAGGGAATTGCTTGACAATGAACACCGCGATCAAGGCGCCACACGCGGCACCATAGATATTGGCCGAACCGATATAGCCCGCTTGCTGTTCGCTTAGACCAAGGCCTGACACCAGACCATCGATGATGGCCGCCATGATGTTCACGTAGAACAGGCCTGCAGTGGCAAGAAACGCCAGCAGGACCGCCGCGATCAATCCATCCGGTGGCGCTGTCGGTAGTCGCCGTTCAACCGGTGACGTCAAAGTTGAATCTGTCATTCCGCGCTCCCGCAGACAGGACCGATTTCAGTGGTTGCCATGGCAGCCCGCCCCCAAACGAAATCATAGTCGTCGCTGATGTAATAGTAGGCGGCGCCGTTCGGCAGAATGGAGGCTGAAAGGCCACCAAATCCTGACATGAAGGGGATCCAAGTGTCTGTCCCACAGCCGCCATATTCGGCGATATTCCAGGCCCAAAAGCCATTATTATAACGGAACGCATCACTACCCGTGGACAAACCACGATCGGCACTATCACGTTGCAACGCGCTTCGAAGAAGGCGTGGATCAAGGACTTGCTCGCCGTCGATGGCTCCGCTGCCGTCACTTAGAAAGTCTAGCACGCGGGCGAGATCGCCGCGCTGCATGACGAGGCCCCAACCGGCAAAAGGTTGGCCAATCTGGTCATAGGTCCGGCGCGTGGACTTTATGGTGGACGAAAGACCGAGCGGCTCCCAAATAGCTTTGGCGATGAGGTCTTCATAGACGTCCGCTTCCGGACCCATCTGAGACTTCAGATAGTCGGCAATGCCGGTGCCTAGGAGGTAGGTATCGGTTGTGTGGTAAACGAAAGTCTGGCCGGGCGCTTCCCGGCGTGGATACTTTCTGCAAGCGAGCTCTACCTTCTCCGCATGGGTCTCCACGACAAAGAAATCGGCCTGAACGGCAACGTTTTCGTCAGCATCCGGAACGATGGAAGAGTAATGACCGGTTGCCATATCGAGGGCGTGCTCGAAGGTGATCTCGCGCCAATCATCATTGGTTGCGCAAGCAGGCACATGGTCTGAAATCAAGGCCTGGCTCGACCCGGGATAAAGCTGCTCCAGTCGCATCAGCGCAAACCCACCGAAGATCGACTTGGCAAAGGAGTAGGACGGGATGATCAACTCATCGCAAAAGGGATAGGGGCCGAAGCGCGTCTCGCAGCCCCCAACATAATGCGTGCCATCATATACCAGCCCGAAGGTTGTGAGAGCAGCGGGGTCGATATCCTGTTCAGACGCAAAGGCCGTAAGGTCGACGCTGGGATAGGCCATAGCCAAAGCCGACAGTGGCTGGACCCGCAAACGGTTGGCGAGTTCCTCCGTATCGGCATCGATCAAGGCCTGCGCGGAGCTAAGCTCGCCGGGTTGATAAGATACTTCGACCAATCCCCAGGCATCGAACTGGAAGTAGGCACACGTCTCAGACCCCAACTGATAGGCGACATCTGAAACGTCCCCATCGGCATTGTAGAGGAAGGTCAGTAGACCGTTGTGGGTGCAATTGGCGTTCTTCTCCAGGACAGCGAAAGGAAGGGCCGCACGGCTCCAATCACCATATCCTTCTTCATGCCAAACCCTGCCGGGGGCCAACACATACTCCCAGAACGGATGATCGCTCGTGATGAAACCACGCTCGGCCGGGAGCAAGCGTCCATCATGGCTGACAAACTCAAATGAGAAATCAGGAAGCTGGGTTAGCTCCGTATCCGGCATCTCATCGAATTCAAACCGGTCCCGATGAATGGTGAAACCGCCGCGCGCTTGCCCGCCCCGAAAGGACAAACGTCCCTGGAAAGGCGAGAGCGCTTCCCCTGCGTCTGACGGTGGTGCAAAGGCCGATGTTGAGACGGGCCGGTCCATGACGCCGCCGCCCAGAAGGTCATCTGCGTTGAAACGGGTCGGTCGGTTGAACGCATCGACGATCCACATTCCCGTGACACTGGCATTGTCGAACCAGCAAACGTCATTGTCGCTGTTGCCAGCCGCGCGCGCACGCAGGATCAATCGAGGTTGATTGTCGAAGGCTGCAGAGGTGACAGCGTTGCTGTGCAAGGTGACTTGATCATCCTGGCCGTCGCGGACCTCCACAATGCTGGTCCAGTTGGCGCCATCATCGGCGCTGACCTCGAAGATACAGGTATCACGGCCTTCCAGGTCACTCGCTGCGAAGCTTCCGGAGACGCGGACATTGGAATACCCCTCCGTCGTGACGGCGGCAAACGCGGCGGCCTGCTTGTCGAGGCGCATGGAGACGTTACCAGCATAGGTGGTTAGTGAAACGCTCCCATCTCCACCAGCGCCCCATCCATTGGCGTCACCATCCTGAAAGCCGTCGTTGAAGATAGACTCAGCTGAGGCCTGAGAGGCGCACCCAACTAGAAGAATGGCGGAGACCAGTACAGCAATTCGGGTCATCATCATGGAACCCCGTGCTCCTTCAAAGTGGAAATCAGCGGACCGAGCTGGCGCTCATAATTGCGCCACAAATCAACGGACCTGGAGTGGATCGGGCTGCGCACCTGGACCGCGCTCGCCGTGGCTGTCGGCGCCCGATTGTTGTGAAAGTCGAGGCACGCATCTTCCCAATCAAGCTCGCAACGGGCGAGCAAGCGCCTTGTCTCGGTCTCCTGATTCGCAATCAGTGTTTCATACTCAATATCCAGGATGCGACCTGGGAATATCGTATGCCAATGGTCCATGAGTTTGAGGTAAGCGGCGATGTATTGCCCCAAATCCTTCTGGTCGTAGGAAAACGGGTAGCCCATCCGGAACAAGGTTTTCAGCATCGCATGGCCGGAGGCCACGGGGTGGCGCCTCAAATGGACGATCTTTGCGTTTGGCAGGGCTTTGAGGATCAGACCGATATACAGAAAATTGGCGGGCGTCTTATCCAGGAGATGGTCGGCTTCCGGACCATACCCGGCGGTCGAGGACATATAGCTCGCGCCAAAGGACGTCAGATCTCCCGTACTTGCGGCCTTGATCATCTGCTCACGGTTCGGCTGAGGGCCGGCCAGACGCATCACGCCATAAGCCAGATCGTTGACCTCTCCGAGACTGGCCACGCCTGAATGACTAGAGAGAATTCGATCGACCAGCGTTGTTCCAGAACGAGGCAATCCAATCACGAATATCGGAACGTGGGTCAGGTTAGAGCCTCGCGTTTGAGACACCCAGTCCGCAGTGAAGACCTCAGCGATCGTCCCCATCGCGTCTACATCCGATTGCACATCATAGCTTAGCCCACTCCGGCGAAGCGCTGCGCCTTTCTTTAGGTGCTCGAATGCGTCCTCGAACTGCTCAAGGTCTTCAAGCTCCTTCGCCAGTGCATAGTACAAAGGGACCCGTCCACGTGCAGTCTCAGGTTCGCGGGTGATGCGCGCTAGGACGTCATTTACCCGGTTGCGCTCTGGCGTTGCCCGCCTGAGTGTCGAGCGCATGTACCAACTGTCAGTCTCCGCCGGCGATCTTTCTAAAAGCCGACTGTAAAGCGTTTCTGCATCTTCCAAACGCCCGAGCGCGGTCAAAGCGGTTGCTGCCAAAGACGCGCTCCTCAATTCGTCACCCGTCGTGCGTCTAAGCCCTTCAGCAGCCTCAAGCGCCTCTTCGAAGCATTCGAGTTGTAGGTACTTGGCTCCGAGTAATTCCCATTCGATGGGCTTTGTCGGCTGTGATGCTGCGATCTCTGATAAGTTTTGGATCGCCCCTGCAATTCGACCGTTGACGATCGATGCATCGACCATGAGGAACTTCACGTCTGTCCGCTCGCCGAAATCCCGCTCAGCGGCCGAAGTCAACGCCATCATTGTTTTGAAGTCGCCGATGTTCTGGGCAATTTGAGCCCCGAGGATCCACCCCCCCGGTTTTGAGGGATGAGACTCTCTCAACTGGGCTGCAGCAACTCCAGCGTCTCGAAAACTGCGTCGCGCCATCAATCCTTGAATGTGGCGTTCAAGGTCTACCGGAGACGTTCCGGAAATCGATGGCGCGCCAGTTTGCATCAGAAGTTAAAGTTCGCGCTGACGCCAATTGTCCGCGGGAGCGCGATGAACGTTCGGCTGTTGCTGCCTGCAAAATCGGCAGCTACGTTTGGTCCAAACTCATTCGACGTAAACGCGCCTGTTGTGCCGTCCTCGTTGAAGACGTTTTTCACGAACAGAGACGCGTTCCAGCGCTCCCATTGGAGTGTGGCGGTCAAATCCCAGATTGCAAATCCGTCAAATGACTCATCGGCGAGCACATCTGGATCCAGCACGTTTTCGGTCTCCGACTGGTAGAACCCATCGACCCGACCAATGAAATCGACGTTGCTGGAGATCGGCGTGATGTAGTCCAAAGCCAAGTTCAACGCGTGCTCGGGCACACCCGGTAGGATGGTGCCATCTTCGGCGACCAGAACCGGGTCAGGGCTGCCAAGCGTTGGCGGTTCTAATAGAGGCGCTGTCAATTCGGAGTCCACATAGGCATAACCCAGAGCATACGCGAACTTATCGCCAAGTGGGCCGCTCAGCTGCACTTCTAGTCCCTGACTGGCCGCTTCCTCGCCGTTCACCACAGCAAAGAAGGCACCGATGGGTGCAGACGTATTGAACTGCGGATTCTGCCAATCGATGTAGAATGCGCTGACATCATAGCGCTGCTCATTGAATGTGCCTTTGATCCCAACTTCGTAATTCGTCACCGTGTCGGAGTCGAAGATCTGCCAAGCCGGGTCGTTAGCGAACCGTCCGATGGTGGGAACGCCATTGTTGCCGCCGCGACGATAGCCTTCCGAGATCGTGGCGAAGAGAAGATCGTCATCGCCGAATTCGTATGCGGCGTTCAACTTGAACAAGACATCGTCTTCGGAGCTCTCAAACGGCGTGGTGACTTCACCAGCGATAGAATCATAGGCGCCGGTGCGCACAAACGTGGAGACGTCAGACGTCGCATCGAACCAGCGCAGTCCGCCGGTGAAGCTCAAATCATCGGTGACGTTCCAGGTCAGTTCGCCAAAAACTGCGATTTCTTCGTATTCCTCTGTCCGTTCATAGGTGAAAACATTGTCGGTTGAGACAAAATCGAAAGGTGGGAACAAAGCGTCTGCATAGGCTTCAAAGCCAACGAGATCACTAACCTGCGTCGCCGTGCGGGTTTGGTCCTGATAATAGATGCCGGCCACATAATCGAACGTGTCTCCGCCTGGTGAAACCAAGCGTACTTCCTGGATGAAGGACTCATCGCCGAAAGTCCGCTCGGCGGTGTAGAGCGGACGTGAATAATAGTAGTAAAATTGCGGGAAGTTGTTGGCGTAGAAGCCGGTGTTATCGCTCTCACTGGAGCCCTCATTTTCATAATAGGACGTGGCCGAGGTGAGCGTGGCGAAACCCAAATCGATATTGGCTTCGAGTGATGCGAGATTGAACTCTCGCTCCGACGGTTCAAGGATCACCGCGCCGTTCTCAAACTCGTCGAACTCTTCGCCAAAACCGTCTGTGCCTGCGGACGGTTGCCGGCGTCCGCCAACTTCGTCGTCTTGGAAAAAATAGTTGAAGGTGAAATCGCTGTTTGCGGTAGGCTCAAATTTCGCGCTGGCGCGGAAATACGTGCTTTCAAATGTATCGGCGTCTTCGACCGAACGGAACTCAGCGCCCGTCGGCCCACGTGCGAACAAGCCTAGCGGCTGCGTTGGCACACCGTTTTGATCCAGAACGTAGATATTGTTGTAATCTGTGATGCCAGGATAATCTTGAACGAGGGCATTGAACCGCAGCGCAAGTTTCTCGCCAACAGGCACATTCAACACGCCGCTATATGCGTAGCCCAGGCTATCCGATCCGTCGACCTGGGACGCCGTTGCTCCGATCCGGCCTTCCGTCTCACCCATCTGTGGCGCGCGCACCAGATATTTAACCGTACCGCCCAGCGCACCAGATCCGTAAAGGGTTGCCTGAGGACCGCGAAGGACCTCGACGCGTTCCAGATCTATCAAAGCAAGATTCGCAAAAACCGGAGTCTCGTTCACATAGGTTGCGACGGTGGCAACGGACGGCACGGCGAAATCGCCGAGCGCAGAGCTATCGACGTTCAATCCACGGATACGAATTGAATTGAACTGGGCGCCGTTACGAGGCCCCTGATCGATTAGGCTGACGCCCGGAATAGAACGGAGCAACTCTGCCGAGTCGAGTGTGATTGCGCCTTCGATGTCTTCGCCAGAAACAGCGGAGATATTATAGGGAACATCGAGGATATTCTCTTCGCGCCGCGTGGTCGTAACGGTGACCACGTCAAGCGTGCGACCTTCCTCGGTTGTAGAATCCGTTGCGTCTTGTGCCAGTGCCGCGGGCGCGACAAGTGCAGAAGTCCCCATCATCAGCACAGCGAACGCGGCGGTCCGATGTATCGTGTTTTCCATGGGTGTTTTTGACATATGAGTTCCCCTCATTTCGCTGTCTTGATGATGTGAATGTCGGCGGGCGTCGTCTGCACGTCCGCTGGTTCGTTCGCTCGGTTGGGTTTTCCCGGCATTGTCAGCGGGCCCAGTTGGCCGAACGCTTCAGCGCGCGCGCTTGGATCCGCGTGAAACGGGAATTTCGCCGGAGCGTCCCGGAACGTCTTCAGAGTTTGGCCGAGCCCGTTCCAGCCACGTTCGCGGGCTCGACGAACGAGTTCCAAATCTACTTCGACAGCTACGGCTTCGAATTCGACACCGGACTCGTGGATGATCTCGCCACCGGGACCGCAGATCACCGAACGGCCAAGCCCCGCCTCGCCGCCCATGTTCACGGCCAGGAAATAACACTGGTTCGTGACCGCATTCGCGCGCGCCAGGGCGATTTCAACATCGCGGTCCATTGTATTGGTGCGCGTCGGCGCCAGAACGACTTCCGCGCCCATGGCCGCCAGCGTACGGATCGCTTCCGGATACCAGACATCGTAGCAGATCGCCGTGCCGAACCGGCCAACTCCGGGTACGTCGAACACAACGTAGTTCTCACCGTAGGCTACGTTCTTCTCATATGGCGCGAACGGGAACATCTTGTCGTAGCGCGCGATGATCTCGCCTGAAGGCGAAATCACCGGCGTCATATTGAAGATTTGACCGCCCCGCGTTTCGTAAATTGAGCCGGGCACCAGCCAAACATCTAGTTCACGGGCAAGATCGCAAAGCGCCTGTTCAGTCGGTCCGCCGGCGGGTTCGGCCTTGTCCAGGGACACACCATTAAGCGCCAGTTCACCAATAACGATCATGTCGACCCAGGCATATCGCTTGGCGGTTTTTCTGATGGCCGAGAGGCAGCCCTCGAAATCAGCACTAGGGTTGGTCAGCTGAACGACGGCGATACCGATCGTTGACATGGGAGCACCCTTGCAGAATCGCGCAACCGCAGAGTGCGGAAGCTTCTGCTGGCAACATGACGCAGTGCCGACAAATAATTAGGGCCAGATCAAGATTAGCTTTAGAGCCAGTCCGAAGGCTAGTTCGGTTCTACAAACAAGGCCGCATCGACCTTGTTGCCCTTCGCATCAAGCCACCAGATCTGGTCCTCGACCAAGGCCACACGGTATCCGACCGCTTCTCCGTAAGCCCACTCTTTCCACTGGCGGAACCACATATCACCGTCCACCCACCAGCGACCGGTATCGCGGTCTTCGCCGGCCTCTCCAGACTGCCCCGTCATTCGTCCATCCGGATGCAAGATGATGGTAGAGGTCTCTCCATAGACCGTTCGATAAAATAGTGTTGCTCCAGACAGCGCCTCGGTGATTTGCTGGCCGGACACCGCGCTAGCAGCCGGTTCGGTTCTTGACACCGACCGCCTCCCGTTCGAATCCGCTAACTCCTGCATCGCCCTGGACAGCTGTGCGATGCCCTCGCGAATTCGGCTTGTGGGCAGGCTGGTAACGCCCAGCCGAAACGTGTTTGGAGGTGCTGGTGAAGCTGCAAAGTAGCGATCCACCGGTTCAATCAAGACGCCGCGCGCCTGGGCCGCGCGGAATAACTTCTCTGTTTCAAGCGAAGGCTCACCGCTCACCCAGTAGGTTGTCCCGCCGCGGACAGGCGAAATGGCGATGGACAGCGGGCGATAGTGGTTCAAGGCATCTCGCAAAGCGATCAACCGTTCCTCAAAAACGTTCTTCAATCGCCTCAGCATGGCATCATAGTGCCCCAAGGCGAGGAAGTGCGCGGCGGCGCGTTGATTGTTCGGCGAGGGACGACCTGTTGTGATTGACCGCAGCCTGCGCGCTGCGGAGATCAGCTCTGGTGGGCCTACCAAAACACCAAGGCCGATGCCTGGTGCGAGAACCTTTGACAGACTGGCGATATAGACGACGCGATTGCCTCCATCGAGACTTCTCAGTGACGGAATGGGGCTATCGAGATAATTCATCTCACACTCGAAATCGTCTTCAATAATCAGGAAGTCGTGCGTTTCAGCCAGTTCCAGCAGCGCCTTTCGACGCTCGAGCGGTAGTGTGACAGCTGTAGGTCTTTGGCGACTTGGAGACACCGTGATGACGTCGCAATTTGCAAGCAGGTCATGGACGACGAGGCCGTCATCGTCGACGGGAAGATACACGAGCTCGGCGTTACGCCCCTTCAGGAGGGCGCGCGTCTCCGGCAATCCCGGTTCCTCAATGCCGGCCCGCGCGCCTTCCGTAACCAATAGCCGTGTCGCGAGGTGGAGCGCCTGTTGCTCACCCGATGTGATGAGAACTTCATTGCGACGGGCTTCAATCCCCCGGCGCGGAAGCAGCTTTGTCCGAATCTCTTCAATCAGAAGGTCATCATCACCTTCACCGGGATCTGCAGACCAGGCTTCAACTTCCGTAACAGCCAAGGCCATACGGCTCGCTTCACGCCATTCCGTAGTCGGAAACAAAGACTGGTCGTAACGTCCCTCCAGAAATGGATAGCGATATGTCTGCCAGTCTGGCGGCGCTATGATTGTTGAGCGGGGCCGAAGCGGTGGTGCGACCAAGCGTTGCCCCATCACAGATGGCGACTCCACCGTTGCCAAGTCGACAATCTGCGTCGGCAGTTCCGCTAAATCGAGATGCGCCTCCGGAACAAAAACGCCGCTGCGCTCCATTGAAACGAGGTGTCCTTCAGCGATCAGCGTCTGATAGGCGATCATCGTCGTATTGCGCGAGACGTGCAGTGCTTCAGCGAGCTTACGTGATGAAGGCAATTTTGCAGACGCCGGCAGCACGCCGCTGCCGATCGCCGAGATGAATGTCCGTCGAATTTGTTCTTGCAATGACAAAGATACGGCTCTGTCGAGCTGAAACAGCGGCGCCAACGCGTCTACGGGAAGGGTCTTTGGTTTCGGCACAACATCACACCAGGCTTCTCGGCGAAGATAGGGTTGTAGCAGGTTTGGATGCATATCCGTCCAGCCTGAGACACCGATAGAGCGTGGCCAAGTTGGTCGGAAAGGCCACTATCCGCAACTTATCGCCTCAGATATCAATTTATCCCGACACTGATTATTTCTGCTGGCTTGCCCAAAACGGACATTCAGAGTGCGTGAAGTCAATGGCTGACCTGAGACCCTTGGCTCCCTCGTTTATTTCGAGAGTCGGATCCTTTCTGCTCTGAGCCCGGAACTAAACCATACCATGGACCACTTTCTGGGAGCAGAGCACGCGCGGACCGGCGTCGTCATCAAGACCCGCAAGAGAATGAGCCACACCCAGAGCGTTGTTGCCTAAAGTGGACAGCCCGTCACCACCATCAAGAGGAGCTGGCGCACGGTCAGAAAGAACTCGGGCCTGGATGGCAACGTGCAGACCCATTTGTTCCTCCACACAATGGTACGATGGCTCAGGATGCAGAGTGTTCCGGCATTGGGAGGTTGCAGCCCAGCTTGGCCACAAGTCTCCAGAATACTCGACAACGGAAATCTACGCGCCTTTCGATCTTGCCTATCTCGATCAGGCAAACGACGCCATCAATGATATTTCAGGTCAGGTTGCGCGCCAAAACGACGTCAGATTTCTTACTGATTGGCCTCTAAACCGTTGTTTTTATTGGTGCCGGCTGAGGGACTCGAACCCCCGACCCCCTGATTACAAATCAGGTGCTCTACCAGCTGAGCTAAGCCGGCCAACGGTTGTGTGTAGTCGTGTGTGGGCGCACGCGCAAGCGGGGAAATCGCCGTCAAAGCACCTTCCGAATGCCGTCATTTGTCCAAAGACCGGCACATTTCCGCCACGGGCCAATCCGATCTTCACTCGCAATGCTGATGAGTGAAAGAGGAGCAAGACATGTTTGCTGCAGTTACATTTGCTGGGGTTGTTCTGACGACCGCCGCCCAGTCGGAACCCGTTGACCTTCAATGCGACCAAACCAACGCCATGGTCTATTTTGAAGCCGGCTCCACAGAACTCAACACCCACGCCGATGCCGCAATCGCAGACGTCGTAGCGCGCACCAGCGGTTGCGCCATCGATCGTATTGCGTTCACGACCCCGGCTGTGAACATCCAAGACAATGCTGCCCGCGAACGTGCGGTCCTGATTGCCCTGAATGATGCAGGTGTTCTGGCCAAACCGGGCGCGGTGTCGACACAGTTCAACACGTTCGCGGACGACCGTCTCGCTTCGACGCCCGCAGCGCGCCGGATAGGTGTGGAATTCACGCTCTCGCCGCGCGCAGTTGGCTAAACCAGTTTTCTTCCCCCAAAGCTTCGCTTAAGCGTTCGGGCGTGCCTTCTGTGTAAGGTGCGCCCTTTCTGTATGGAGCCTTGCCCGTGCCCGACGCGCCCCGCCGCATCCTTGTTACGTCTGCCCTGCCCTACATCAACGGCATCAAGCATCTGGGTAACCTTGCCGGTTCGATGCTGCCAGCAGACGTGTACGCCCGCGTGATGCGGCTGCTGGGCCATGACGTGCTCTATATCTGCGCAACCGATGAGCACGGCACGCCCGCAGAGCTTGCTGCCCAAGAGGCCGGTCTGGACGTGCGTGCCTATTGCGGTGAGCAACACGAGATCCAGCGCCGTGCCGGCGAAGGCTTCAACCTGTCCTTTGATCATTTCGGGCGCTCGTCCGGCGCATCGAACCACGCATTGACCCAGTCTTTTGCTCACACGCTGGAGGCAAAAGGCTTGATCGAAGAGCGTGTATCGACCCAGGTTTATGACGTTGAGGCAGAGCGGTTCCTGCCGGACCGTTATGTTGAAGGCACCTGCCCCCACTGTGGTTACGAAAAGGCCCGCGGTGACCAGTGTGATAATTGCGGCCGATTGCTCGACCCGATTGATCTGATCAATCCCTATTCCGCCGTTTCCGGATCAACCAAAGTGGAGCCGCGCGAAACCCGGCATCTGTTCCTCAAACAGTCTGATGACGCAGTTGAAGCGGCGCTGCGCGACTGGGTGGAGGCGTCGACAGATTGGCCAGTCCTGGCCAAATCCATTGCGCTGAAATGGTTGGATGAGGGGCTGCGCGACCGGGCGATTACCCGCGATTTAAGCTGGGGTGTTCCGGTCACCTTGCCGGATGGCTCCCCACGTCCGGGCTTCGAGAGCAAGGTCTTCTATGTCTGGTTCGATGCGCCCATTGAGTACATCGCCGCCACGCAGGACTGGGCGGCTGCCGCCGGCACCCCCGATGCCTGGAGAGCCTTCTGGCGGCGCGACGACGGTGCAGACGACACCGAATACGTCCAGTTCATGGGCAAGGATAATGTCGCGTTTCATACGGTCAGTTTCCCCGCAACGCTGGTCGGCATGTCGCCCGAAAGAACCGCTGCATCCAGCGAGTGGAAACTGGTCGATAAGCTTAAGGCCTTCAATTGGGTCACCTGGTATGGCGGGAAATTTTCCACGTCCCAGAAGCGCGGCGTCTTCATGGATCAGGCGCTGGAATTGCTACCGTCGGACTATTGGCGCTGGTACCTGATGGCCAACGCGCCTGAAAATGCCGATGCCGCCTTCACTTGGGAAGGATTTCAGGCCGCCGTAAACTCCGATCTTGCCAATGTGTTCGGCAATTTCGTCAATCGCATCACCAAGTTTACCGCCTCCAAAATGGAAAGCACGGTGCCTGCGGGCGGAACGCCCGGTGAACACGAAGCCAAGCTGCTGGAAGACGTGCAAGGTCAGCTCACCGCCATCATCGACGCCTATGAAGAGATGTCATTCCGCGCCGCGGCAAAGGAAACCCGTGCGCTTTGGGCGATCGGGAACGAATATCTGCAAGAGGCCGCGCCCTGGTCAGTGATCAAAACCGATGCTGATCAAGCCGCGATGATCGTGCGCACCGGCCTCAATCTTGCGACCCTTTTCGCCATCGTGGCCCAGCCACTTATTCCTGACGCCGCGGCGAAAGTTTTAGACGGGCTGGGCATACCGGCTGGAAACCGTAAATGGCCGCTGGCCACGGATGGCGACATCCTTAACGCCCTGCCCCTCGGTCTGGTGAT
Organism: Pseudomonadota bacterium; assembly: GCA_039815055.1. Taxonomy (GTDB): domain Bacteria; phylum Pseudomonadota; class Alphaproteobacteria; order Caulobacterales; family Hyphomonadaceae; genus UBA5336. The sequence continues at coordinate 17,607 of JBCCAA010000007.1, forward strand.
CACGCCGCCCGATGTCCTGTTCGCCAAGATCGAAGACGAGCAGGTCGCGGAGTGGACTGAAAAATTCGGCGGAGAGGCCTAATGCTTGCCGCCCGTGGCGCCAGAGCCTAGGACCAGTTGGTGCATAGTCGAAGCGGGGGCTCGCGCCATGGAAACGCTGCCAGAAAGTTTGGTTTGGTGTCTGGCCGTGCTCATCGGCTATCTCGCAGGCTCCATCCCCTTCGGCCTGGTTCTCACAAAGGCTGCCGGCATTGATTTGCGAGCCATTGGATCAGGCAATATTGGCGCGACCAACGTGCTTCGGTCCGGCCGGAAGGACCTTGCGCTGGCCACCCTGTTGCTCGACAGTTTCAAGGCGGGCCTCGTGGCGCTTGCCTTCAATTTATTCTTCGGCCCGCTCGCAGGTCTGATTGCAGGTGCGGCCGCTTTTGTTGGCCATTGCTACCCAGTTTGGCTCGGCTTCAAAGGCGGCAAAGGCGTTGCGACCTATGCCGGCCTTTTGGCGTTTCTGCATTGGCCCAGTTTTCTGATAGCCGCGCCGGTTTGGGGGGCGATTTTCGCGCTGAGCCGCATTTCTTCGCTCTCGGCATTGATCGCCGCCATTGTCGTGCCGGTGGGTGCATGGTTGCTTGGCGCACCATCATTTCTGATTGTTGGTCTGGCCGCCTTGTCTGCATTCGTGTTCTGGACGCACCGTAGCAACATCGGGCGCCTGTTGCGGGGTGAAGAACCCAGATTTGGTACAAAAGCGTCCGGCAGCGAAGCATGATCCATGCGCCGACTTCTCCATCTGAGCGGTTAGACTGGCTGCGCCTGGCACGCACGCCACGGGTTGGCCCGGTCACTTTCTTTCAGCTGCTTACACGCTTCGGATCCCCCGGGCGGGCGCTTCAGGAACTGCCAAACCTCACGAGAGGGGGCGGACGAGCTGGCAAACTGGCACCGCCCGCCATCGAATCTGTACAGCTTGAGAATGCCGCCACAGAGCAATATGGCGCCCGGATTCTCTGCGCGGCCGATCCAGACTATCCGGCGCTTTTGAAAACGCTGAAAGCACCGCCGCCGGTCCTTACGGCACTTGGGCGAACCGACCTCACATCCAAACCCGCCATTGCCATCGTCGGCGCGCGAAACGCCTCAGCGGCGGGTCGGAAACTAACACGCGATATGGCAGCCGAATTGAGCCGTGCGGGCTATGTCATTGTCTCAGGCTTGGCGCGCGGGGTGGACGGTGAGGCTCATGGCGCCAGCCTTGAGGGCGGCACAGTCGCAGTGCTTGGCGGCGGAATCGACCACATCTACCCGCCTCAACACGACCGGCTGTATGCCGCCATCGCCGCCAATGGCCTGCTGATCAGCGAAAGTCCGTTTGGTCACCGGGCCACGGCAAGAGACTTCCCGCGCAGGAACAGGCTCATTACCGGTTGCGCGGCCGGCGTTGTCGTTGTTGAAGCCACAGAGCGATCCGGCTCTCTGATTTCGGCACGGACCGCGGGCGAACAAGGTCGTGAGGTAATGTCGGTCCCCGGCTCTCCGCTTGATCCTCGATCGGCGGGCACGAACAGGCTCCTTCGCGAAGGTGCTACATTGGTTCGCCACGCAGAAGATGTGCTCGACGCGATGAGCGGACTTCAGCGCAACATGTTCGCAGCGCCGCCGCCGCCAGATTTCGAAGCTGATGGTATCGAAGACGATATCCCGCCGTCCCAAATAGCCGCTGTTCGGGCCGCGCTCACGCCAAATGCCATGCCCATTGATGAGATCGCTCGCGCAGCCGGAATTGGCGCCGGGCGATGCGCTGCAATCCTTATGGAGTTGGAGTTGGCGGGCGAGGCCACCACACTGCCGGGCGCCTTGGCGTCGCGCAGTGTTGAGTGATGATGCAACACTTCAAATGAAATACACCAAACTGGGTCATCAGTGACTGGACGCCCGCGATGCTTGCCCCTAAGCGTGTTTCTGGCCGGGGCGGGAATGGGCGACGCGTTATTATCGCCTGAACGACAAGGGTGGTCATCTAGATGAGCACACTGAAAAGTGTATTTGCGGCAACGGCTTTCGCGTTTGCCAGTCCTTTGGTAGCCGCTCAGGTTAGCGACGTGGTCGACACCAGTGAAGACGTGGTGCTGATCGCGGACTCGCTGTTCGAAAACGAGGCCGAAAACACGGTTATTGCGGAAGGGAACGTCCAGGCAAGCTATCAGGGACGTATCCTCAAGGCCGATAAGGTCATCTACAACAGAAGCACCAACAAAGTTCGCGCGATCGGCAATGTCGTAATCCTCGACCCCGACGGCTCTGAACGGTTCTCCGACGAAGTTGAGGTGAGTTCCAACTTATCCGACGGATATGCCATTGGATTTGCGATGCGCCTGCCGAATGGCGGCCAGGCGGTGGCAAACAGCGCAATTCGCCAGGAAAATGGACTGAACTCGCTTGATCAGGTCGTCTATACTGCCTGCGAAGTCTGTGACGTCGATGACAGGCCAACCTGGGCCCTGCGCGCCCGGCGAGCCGTTCTCGACGAAGAAGACCAGATGATATCCTACCGCGATGCTGTGCTGGAAGTCGGCGGCGTCCCGGTGTTTTACCTACCCTACTTTGCCCATCCAGACCCCCAATCAGAGAGACGCAGCGGCTTCCTGTTTCCAGATGTTGGCGTGTCCTCGAAATTCGGCGCGTTCTACCAACAGCCCTACTACGTCGCGCTGTCTGACAGTTCGGAATTGATCGTCTCTCCGGAGGTCTCTCAAAAGGTCAACCCACTGTTGGAGCTTGAGTATAAAAAGCGATTCTGGTCGGGCGATCTCAGTATTCATGTTTCCGGCACCTACGAGGCTGAGTTCGACAATGACGGCGAATTCACAGAGGGAAGCGAGGAAAGCGCGCGAAGCCATATCTTCGCCAATGGTATCTTCGCAATCAACAACACCTGGGATTGGGGCTTTGGCCTGGAGCGGGCCAGCGATGAGCTCTACACTGCTCGATACGGCATTGATGGTGAACGCGATATACGCGGATTGTACGCCAACCAACCTCGTCGCCTGCTCAGCCAGTTTTTCGTCACAGGACAATCTGACGATTTCTACAGTGAAACCGCCGTCCTTTCGACACAAGGGCTCCGATTGGCTGATGATGACGGCGAATTCGGCCTGATCGCGCCGCTGCACTTCACAGAACGGCTGTTCGATCTTGATGGTTTTGGCCTGGCATCGGTCCAGGCATCTGCTGCCGCCCTGACACGCGATACCGGCGCAGATAGCCAACGGGTCAGCGTAGGAGCCGACTGGTCACACAAGACGATCTTGCCCGGCGGCCTTGTGCTCGAACCATTCGCAGACGCAAGGGCCGACTATTACGCCCTGGATGAAGACGTCTCGGGCACAGACAGCGTTAGCCGCACGCTGGCCACTGGCGGTGCTCGACTTTCCTATCCCCTTATACGACGAGGCAGTTCTTTCGACGTGATGGTAGAACCGATCGTGATGGGCGCCTGGGGGGTGTCTGACGCCAACGATCCCGCCATCCCCATTGAAGATTCCATCGAGTTTGAAGCTGATTATTCAAACCTCTTCGATGCCAGTGCGACATCAGGTTTTGATTTGTATGAAGGCAATGGACGCGCCGCCGCGGGAATCCGAACGACCGCACGATGGACAAATGGGGTCGAACTGTCCGGCACAGCCGGAATGCGCTGGCGTTCAGAAGCAGATGAAGCATTCAACACGCGAAGCAATTTGGACGGCACACGCTCTGACTTTGTCGCAAATGTCGCCGCTGATCTGGGCCGAGGGTTGCGGTTGGAAACCAATATGCGGCTCGATGACAAATCGTTCGAAGTCCAGCGGTTGGATGCAAGTGTTTCAAGCAATTTCTGGCGTGTCACCTCTGCTGTCCGCTATTTCAATCTGGACGAATCGATCACTGCGAATGGTGAGGCCCAGCAAGGGATCACTGCGGCGGGTCGCTTTCGACTGACAGATCGCTTCTCGCTGACATTCGCAAATGAGCGCGATATCGAGCGTGACTTCAATCGTGTTCAGACGTTCGGTCTGCGTTACACCGACGACTGCTCCGTGTTCAGCATTTTCTACGATCGCAACAACAGGTTCGGCTCAGATCTTGGGGCATCCGAAAGCGTTCGGTTCCAGTTCACACTCCGCACGCTTGGCCAATTTGGCTCCTCAGACGTGGACTAGCGCCGACGAAACGGTTCATTACAAAGACATTCATCCCTCTTCAGCCACTGCAATGGCCGCGTTGCGCTCTAGGGCGCTGGCGCTATTGTGGCCCTCGCACAGCCAAATCAAGAGGCTGTTTACAGGAGACCTTCATGAGTCCGTTTCGCCTCGTGACCGCCCTTGCAATCTCGGCAGCACTGCTGACCGGCGCGAATGCCCAGTCTGCAGGGCCGACCGCTGCGTCCGACAGTCAGCAGATTGAAGGCATCGCAGCCATCGTGAATGATGAACCGGTTTCCTATTCAGACGTGCGCCAACGCGCCCGCATGCTTTTGCTCGGCCTCGGAACACAGCCAACCCAGCAAGACATTCAGCGGATTACGGGCCAAGCCCTGCAACAACTGATCGACGAAAAGCTGCAACTGCAGGAAGCCAGCGAGTATGAGTTGGTGATCGATCCAGCCGAAGTGCGCGCTGAAATTGGTGAGTTGGCCGCGCAATCGGGCCTGTCAGAAGAAGAGTTTTATACCCAGTTGATTTCCGCCGGCATCAATCCCACCAGCCTTCAGGAACAGGTGGAAGCGGAAACAGCCTGGCGCCGGATCATGAGCGGACTTTATGGATCCCGCATTCGTATCTCTAACAACCAGATACAGGACCGTCTGGAACAATTGCGAGCCTCGTCCAGGGAAACCCAGTTTCTTGTCAGTGAGATCTTCCTCTACGCCCCCGATGAAGAGTCCAAGACGCAGGCCCGTGAGGCCGCTGCATCCATCCGTGATCAGTTGATTGAGGGCGCCCCTTTCCCGGTTGCTGCACAGCGATTTTCCTCCGCTCCCACCTCGGCGACAGGCGGAGACATGGGATGGATCAGCCTGGATGATCTAGATCCGGAATCATCTGCCGCACTGATCGCCATGGACGGACCTGGCATTACCGAACCCGTTACGGTGGCGGACGGCGTCTACATCTTCGCTGTTCGAAGCCGACAGGAACCGGGTGAAACAGACACGCAAGTCACGCTGAAACGTGTTCTCACCAGAAGCAGCGACCGCGACTCTCTCAGCGCGATTTCCAGCGAAATCAGCGGTTGTGATGGTCTTGAAACGCTCGCGGAAGGACGTTCGGACTTGGAGGTGGCCGACCTTGGCCGGATCAGCCTGAGCCAACTGGCAGAAGACGCTGCAGCACGGTTGCAAGAGACTCCTGCCAACAGTGCCACAGAGATCTTTGAGAGTGCTGGCGGCCTGGCTGTGATGGTTGTGTGCAGTCGAACAGATTCCATAGGCAACCTGCCATCGGAAGAACAGATCGAAAATCAGCTCTTCGGCCAGCAACTCAGCATGATTTCAGACCGCGCACTTCGTAATCTACGCCGTGAAGCAACGATCATTCAGCGCGATTAAGTCTGTTCAAACCTGCAACGCAAACGCATATGGCGGGGATGAATCACAATCTCCCGCTCGCGCTCACAATGGGCGACCCGTCAGGCTGCGGACCTCAGATTACGGTTCGTGCCTGGCAGGCCTTCAAAGACCGTAAAGACGCAAGTTTCTACGTCCGAGCGCCCGCGCACGTGTTTTCAGGCGTGGAAGTTGCCGCGATCAGAACACCTGCTGAGGCAACCCAAGTTTTCCATCAAGCGCTGCCGGTACTGGAATCAGGATTGGACGTGCAAAACTGGGTGACTGGCACGCCCGACGTTTCGAGCGCCGAAGCGACAATACAATCCATTCGCGATTGCACCCATGACGTTCTGTCCGGCCAAGCTGACGGACTGGTCACCAACCCCATTTCCAAGTCGCTTCTTGCACGCTTCGGGTTTCCCCACCCTGGACACACCGAGTTTGTCGCCGAGCTTTGCAAGTCCGCTGACGTCGCGCCACGACCCGTGATGATGCTGGTGGGCGGAGGCTTAAGGGTCGCACTAGCGACGATACACATGCCGCTCCGCAAGGCCATCGACGCCCTCGACGAACGTCTCCTCTCCGATATCGCCAGAATCACATGGGGAGACCTGAAAGGGCGGTTTGGATTGGCGTCTCCACGCCTCGCCTTTACAGGGCTCAACCCCCATGCAGGCGAAGGCGGCATGATCGGCCGGGAAGAACTGGACATTATCAACCCGACAGCCGCACAACTTCGGTTCGAGGGAATCGACATTAGCGATGCCCGCCCGGCAGACACCGTGTTTACCGAAGCATTGGATGGCCGCTTTGATGCCGTGATTGCCATGACCCATGATCAGGGGCTGATTCCCGTAAAGACTCTCGACTTGTGGAATGGCGTGAACACGACACTTGGCCTGCCAATTGTCCGCACCTCACCCGACCATGGCACTGCTTATGATGCAGCTGCAGCCGGAACAGCCCGCGCTGACAGCCTGATCGCGGCGATCCAGTTGGCACGTACACTCGCCAGCAACCAGACGTCAAAGACATGACGAACCCGCCGCCATTTACATCAGCGCCCGCTCGCAAGGCGCTCGGCCAGCATTTCCTGTTCGATCCGGATATCCTCCAACGTACGGCGTTGGCGGCAGGTCCGGTTACGGGTCGCCATGTTTTTGAAGTTGGCCCTGGTCCCGGCGGTTTGACCCGCGCACTTCTGGATGGTGGTGCCCAGGTGACAGCCATCGAAGCTGATACGCGGTTTTCCGATGCACTTCGCTCGTGGCCAGAAGCAGAAACCGAGCAACTTCACATCGTGCAAGGCGATGCCAGAAAAGCTGACTACAAAGCCCTTCACGAACGCGCTGAGACCACATTGCCTTCGATGATCGTGGCCAACTTACCCTACAATGTCGGTACGCCGCTGTTCATCCAATGGCTGAAGGCAGGCGAGTGGCGCGGGCCAATGGCACTGATGTTTCAGAAGGAAGTTGCGCTTCGAATCTGCGCCCAGCCCAATGACACTCACTATGGCCGACTGGCGGTACTGTCTCAGGCCGTGGCGATGCCCCACATCGCCTTTACGCTGCCGCCTGGTGCGTTCCGCCCGCCGCCCAAGGTCGACAGCGCTGTCGCAGTGATGCTCCCGCTCGACGAAGCCGATCAATTTGATGATCTTTCGGCGCTTGAGGAAACCACCGCTGCGGCCTTTGGCCAGAGGCGGAAAATGTTGAGATCTTCACTTAAGCCTTTGGCAAAACGCCACGGTCTCGATCCAGTGGAGTGGATTGAAAACGCAGGCATTGACCCGTCTTGCCGGGCCGAAACGGTCGGTCAGAACGCATTTCGCCGTTTGGCGAGAACGCTGGCCGCATCAAGCGGCTGACCAGTTCCAGGCACTTTCACGATTTTCTGCCATTCGGCTTCCACCGTGAACGCGAAACGCTTCAAGGGCTTCATTGGAGATCGTGGAGAGCCGCGGCTCGCTTGGCCCCGAAATACGCGGGACAAACTGCACTGCATTTGCGCCGGTTTTGGAGATGATAAGCGCAGCGATGTCTTTTGCCGTTTCAGAATCGATCGCAATCGCGTCCGTCTGGGATTGGTCAAACACGGCGCGCGCGAACTCAACAGCATCGCGGGCTCGCATCTGCCGAGGGTCACCACAGCCCAGCTTTCGCCAGCATTTCTGAAGCCGGACCTCCGGCAATTCGATATCGATCACATGATCAATGAATAGAAAGAGCATTTGGCCTGATCCCTCGCCAACCAATTCCGATATTGCCGTTCGCGGTTAACGGGGCATTACCGGCTCTTAATCTGGCTGGTCTGGCAGGTTCACGGTTTCGGTGAGGAAATGGCGCAGATCCCGGTCTTCGATCTCAATAACCCAGAGATCTGGATCATACCTTCGGACACGCTCAACATACGCGTCAATGGCGGTTTCCGTGCTCTCGATACTGCGGCATCGCAGATCCTCGAAGATACGCTCACCCTCGATAGACCGGGCAGTTACATATCCACGGGCCTGGTCGCGGCCAGCCACCGACTTGACAATGACATCGCCGCGATCTGCGTCACCTTTAAATACAACAGCTGCAAATGACCCGGCCACTTCAACGCGGCGGATCAGGGCCGACACCCACAAATGGGTCGGCAGTCGATCGTCAGACCCGATTATTCTGCCGCCTCTTCAAATTCACCCATGGCAACGCGATCAGCAGGACTGAGGCTCACCTCCACCCGTGTGCCCTCCCCAAGGCGTGTCGCCACTTTGACCTGCCCGCCATGAAGGTCGGCGAACTGTTTCACGACGGCGAGCCCGAGGCCGGTGCCTTTACGGCTGTGTGCATTCTTGCCCTGGGCGAAGGGTTCCGCCAGCCGGCGAAGATCGTCTTCATCCATGCCTGCGCCGCTGTCTTCCACCGCAAGCACAGCCTGCCCATCTTTTTGGAAAACAGACAGCGACACAACCGAACCTTCATCGGAGTATTTGATGGCGTTCGAAATGAGGTTTTGCCAGATCTGGCGAACGGCGCGGGCGTCGGCATCGGCCCACACATCCTCTTCGCCGCCGTCCATGGTCAACGTCACACCGGCCCGTTCCGCCATCGCCCCAAGTTGGCGCATCACGGACTCGCCGCTGGCGGCCAGTTCCACCGGCTGGAACTCCAGCTTCAGCGATTGCGCATCAGCCTTGGCCAGATCCAGCATGTCATCGACCAGCAACAACAGGTCTTCACCGCTCTCATGGATGATCTCGGCATAGTCCTGATACGCCTCAGGCATCGGCCCGCGCAGTCCGGACTTCATCATATCCGAAAAACCGATAATCGCATTTAGCGGGGTTTTCAGATCATGGCCCAGGGATGCGAAGAAGGTCGTTCGTTGGCGCAGGGCATCTTTCAGCTCGGCTGAATCTGCATCAGCTGGATGGACCTGCCCGGTGAGAGGGTACGCTAAAAGACCGGCGCCCTGGCTACCCGCACGTCGAAGCCATTGCACTTCGTATCCGGACGGATAACGCAAACGGGCAGCGCCCCGGCCCATCAGGCGCTCGGACAATCCATCGCTGATGCGATCGAGAAACTGCGTCTCCAATTCTCCAAGCTTGTAGCTGCCGAGAAGCAACGGGTCGCCCTCAACAGATCGGATCCGTCCCTGGGGCGTCACCGAAACCACAGCGCCAGGCATTGAGGCTGGTAGTTTCACACCGCCGCGAAGATCAATGGTCTGGCCGGTTTGCCCAGCAGCGATCCGCTCACGTGCCTCCCTATCTGCCCGGCGACCTTGTGTGACAAGCGCGACGGCGCACAGGACCCCCGCCTGGATCATCACGGCCAGGGTCACGGCTGAGACCAGGGTCTGCCACTCTACTTGCGGCGTTGGCAGCACCAACCAGAAGTTGGCTATCCAGAATGCCAGGAACGTCATGACCGAGAATGCCGTCGCCTCAAGAGCGATCTGGCGCTTGCCCAATGCCAGTCCAGTCAATGGCCCCAATAAAAAAATGATCGAAAGCGGAGAATTCGCGCCGCCTGTTACCAGCAGCGCGAGCGCTCCAAGAACGGTCCATCCGACGACTTGCAAAGCACGCGCGGGACGGCGCCATGCAAAAGGTAAAAGTCCCGCAATTCCAGGTAGAGACAACATTAAAAAAGTAAGAATGACTACGGCCAATGCTGCGCCGCCGATCCATCCGATCAGGCACGCGGAGCTCGCCAAAACGAGCCAGACATAGGCCGGCGCACGGCTGGGATTGATGCTATTGAGCTGACTCAATTAACTCGCTCACAATGTTTTTGACCCATCTCTCAGCATTGTAATGCACGAACATTGAAATGCCTGCAATTTCCATTGTCAGCCTAAGCTTTAAGTGTCGGATAAACTAGGGCAGTGTGCGTGTAGAGAATTGAAGAGGGGTAGAGTATGAGTATCATAAGGCGTGTAGCTGCAGTAGCAGCTTTTTCCGCTCTCAGCGCTGTGTCCATCGGCACCGCTGCATTCGCACAAATCGTTACAACGCAAGGCGACACAATTTCTGATAGCGCGGCTGTCTATGCTACGTTCCAGGCTGATGTGACGGATGTGAAAACATCCACGTTTGACTCCACTGGAGACATCGAAACGTCATTGCGCAACCTGGGTGGCCAGAACGCCTCTCAGCTGACCGGTGGCTTCATCGCCTACTCTGCCCTGGTTGCATCCCAGGACCCGGAATTCCGGGCTTCGGTCCGCGACATTGAAGGCTTCTATGGTCGTGAATCGCTTCTGCTCGGCTTGGCCAATGATGTTCGCTATGCCCGCCAGCTTGAAGGTGGCACCTCTGCCGTTACATCATCCTTGTCGGCCGTTGCCGCTGACTCCCGCCGCCTACGCGGTGCCGGCGCCTATGTGAAAGAACAGGCTTACACGCTTCAGGGGACTGGCTGGGCCAAGTCCAGGTTCAGCAACAAAGATAGTGTCTTGGACCATCTCAGCACAGGCACGGGCCGTCCGGTGAGCGCAGGACTTCGCGCCGCCTTTGCCGATGCCAACATCGACAATGTACTGATCCAGGCTGGCCAGTCGGGCGCGCCTTCGCTGTGGGACGGCGTGAACAGCGCAGCCAGCGCGATCCGCTTTCCAACACTGAGCATTGCGTATAGCGGCAATACCACCCGCGTGGCCGCTGGCCGCGAGCGTGTGGCCGACCAAATTGCAACACTAGCCGCCTACCGCGTTCTCGGGAGCAGTACGGTCGCAGCGGGCACGGTTCGCCAATCCATGACAGAGACCCAAACTCGCAATTGCTTCCAGACGGCCCGGCTAAACCTGCAACAATGTGTGGCAGCGGTGCACCAGCACCACGAGGCGCCGTTCTGTATCGGCGAGCACGCACTGACGGAAATCGGCGACTGCATCGGCGATATCACACAATAAGCGGCAAAACGCTGCACACCATTCTGCGCAGGGGGCTTTCCAAGGAAGGCCCCCTGCACCACATTTAAGGCATGAGCATCGACGACATTGCCGAAGACCTTCGCGAAGAATTTGCCTTTCTGGATGAATGGGAAGCGCGCTATGAGCACATTATAGATCTGGGCAAGGCCAATCCGACGCTGGCGCCTGAAGAACGCTCCGAGGATACACGCGTGCGCGGGTGCGCATCCCAAGTCTGGATGGTGACCCAGCTTGGACGGGATGGAAAACTCCATGTCCGCGCAGAGTCTGACGCAGTGCTTGTGTCAGGTTTGATCGCGATCCTGACGCGGCTTTATTCCGGGCAAGCCCCTACGGAAATTCAGGCGTTTGATGCAAAAGCCTTGTTCAAAGATCTCGGCGTCAGCGACACACTCACGGCGCAACGCTCCAACGGCCTGGCCTCCATGTTGACCCGCATCCGCACGGACGCAGCCGCGGCCAGCAAATGACGCTGCCCGTTCAGGATTCCGGCACCGGGCGGATGCCATAGACCTCAGCGAGCCCTTTCAAAGCAAGGAGAAGACGGTCAATCGCGTCAGCCTCGATCTGGTCCAGATGTCGTTCGAAGAACACCAGTGTTCGCTTGCAGATGCACAAATTGAGCAACAGCTCCCAATCACCAGGCGGCATTGCAGATCGAATGTTTCGGAGCCGCCCAGTCCAGTCGAAAGCGGGCTCGACAGTGTCGCGTTCACTCAGTCGCCTTGACCACAAGATTTCAGCCTCCGTGACATCGTTCTGAAACCGCTTGATTGCCGCTTCCATGGCGCTGCGCGGCACGTCCGTTTTATGGAGGGCCAGAAGCCTGTTTAAACAGGTCTCGGGATCGGTCGCGGCCGCGCAAGTCGATGGTTGGCTTGTGGGGGGCGCGTTGCTTTGGGTACTCCCATCCAAGCCACACCAGACCCAAACCGCGGGTCGGTTCGCCAATCGGTGAACCAAGCCCAGCGAAGACAACGCCACCATCATTCCGGGCCCCAACGCGCCGATCATGCGACTGCGCAGGTCAGTTGAACGCCAGACGTCCCACCGCTTGTTGACCTTGGAAAGGCATCCTCCCCGTTCAAGGGCGCGCACTAGCCGTTCGGTCATCTTGGTCAGGCCGCATTTTTGGCATGGAGTGGGATGACAGACCGCAACCCGTCTTCCAACTGCTCAATCCACATATCAAAGTCTGGATCATCACGTCGATCTTCGACGATGTGGCACGCATGGGCCACGGTGGATCGATCGCGGTCAAAGGCCCGCGCCACCCGGGCCAGGCTCATCCCCAAAGCCACATGGCTGAGATACATCGCCACCTGGCGCGCAAAGGAAATCGCGGGCGTCCCGCGCCCCGGCACAAGGATGTCCTCACTCGCCAAGCCCAGGGCGAAACCTGTCAGGCTGGTCGCAAGCCGCGAACAGTCCTCATCATGCTGAATGTCTTTCGGTTTCAAGTCTCACGCTCCCACATCAGGTGAAATTCACCCTACCCCAACGGAGAGACTGTAGGATATAATTCCTATTATTGGAAGACTTTCCTTTTGCTATGCCGCAAGCGTGATCTCTTCACCATGGATATCGGTGTGGATAACTTCCCACCTGCCCACTTCGCCGGCGCTGACCAGGCTGTCATGACAAAGCACTTGCGACACCAAACCGTGGCTATCGAACATGGGGATCCGCAGCCATGCATGCCTGAAACGCCGCCCCACCAGGGGCGTTGAAGAGCAGATCGGCAGACGTTGCTCAGCGACCTCTGTGACAGGCGCGCGCCAGGCTTGCGGCAGCACAGTCGCGTCCTGCTGGGTCGCCGCGGTCTTCAGGTCCAGTTGAAATAGTTGCGGCAATGCAGACCCTATGAATCGGAACCGGAATTGACCCGCTTCATCGCACTGCATGATGGACAGGTGTGATAGGTGCCGACGCACAGCGCCCGGGTCAAAGTCGCTCTGACGCACACCGATTTCTCCGTACGCATCCGACCAACTCGCCAGAACGGCGACCAATTCAGATTGGGCATCTGTGATGCCACTAGGCCATTGACTCATGTTTTCAGCCACCCCGACTGATTCGCTTTACCAATGTGTGAATCAATTCGGAGGGGAAAATCAAGTCCCGCGAATCACAATATTCGCTGAATGCGTGAGTTTTTTGTTTCATGTTCGAAACAATAGGTAGCGGAAATACTATTTTTTTGCCTGCCCAAGACCCATTTTCTTGGCAAGTCGAGAACGTTGCCGTGCATAAGCAGGTGCCACCATCGGGTAGTCGTAGGGCAGACTCCATTTCTCGCGATAGTCTTCAGGCGACATATCGTATTTCGACCGAAGGTGGCGCTTCAGGCTCTTGAATTTCTTCCCGTCCTCCAGGCAGATCAAATATTCATCCGTGATGGACTTACGCACCGAAACAGCCGGCTTCTGCTCTTCAACCACCTCAAGTTCACTGGACAGTGAAACCAAGGAATCGTGAACACTGCGAATGACGCCCGGCAGTTCCAGACTTTGAACAGGATTGTTTCGAACATAGGCAGAAACAATTTCTGCCGTGAGATCGATCATGATCTTATTTTTTTCGACAGAGGGACTTTCATTAGACATCAGACCAAACCTTCAACCCATAATTGGGGTTTGGGTAAAATACATTGTGACGGTATGTAAACAGGTCAAAAGCAGTAGAAACACTGATTATTTCGACAAAAAGAGTGCACCAGACACGCGTGGCGCTGACTTCATCTTTTCATTTGTTCTTCAAGCTGAATTTTGTCTCTAATTCATACTCAGAAACGACAGCAACATGACAGCAGCCAGAAGCGCCGCAGCCCAGATTGCCATGCCGCCAGTCAACCCTCCGCGCGACAACTGCCCTTGCGGACTGAACGCGTTCTCCAGCCGTTTGAAACCTGCTTGGCCGAGAGATCCGGCAACATGGCTCATGGCGGGGCCCGTCTTTGCCCAAACTGTGCCGGCCCATTTGGCAAAACCAAAGCCCAGCTTGCGATAAGTCCAGTCGAAGTCGAGAACGGTGCCAGGCTTTTCAGGTGGGTAGAGTCCAAATCGCTTGAGCAGCATGAAGGCCAGGATTGCCAAGACAAGCAATTGCAGCTGTGTGAGAATATGGCTCAGCGTAAAGGGTTGATAATCATTGGCCACATCTGGATACGGCATCAGATCGTATAGCCAGCCATAACCCAATCCGGCAAAGCTCGGCAGGCCAATCGCGATACAGATGAGCGCCGCAAGACCCATCGCAAGCAACATGTTGAACGGCGCTTCTTTCACACGCTTTCCGCTATCATGGCCGAAGAATGCGAAGTACGGGATCTTGATGCCGGAATGCTCAAGCACGCCGGCAGAGGCGAACAACAACATCAACCAGACCACAATGAGCCCTTCATGAGCCACCGCGCTCATTGTCATGGACTTGGCCACAAAACCTGAAAACAGGGGGAACGCGGAGATCGACGCCGCGCCGATCAGACAGAACACGGTGGTGAACGGCATCGACTTGTAAAGCCCGCCAAGTTCGCTGGCCTTGGCCGTACCCGTTCGATAAAGCACTGCTCCCATACTCATGAACAATAGCGCCTTGTAGATGATGTGGGCAAAGGCGTGGGCCGCCGCGCCGTTCATGGCGAGCTGTCCGTACTTCGTTGTAAGATCAGCAACACCAATCGCGCAGATCATGAAGCCGACCTGGTTGTTCAGGCTGTAGGCCAACACCTTACGCAGGTCGTTCTCGATCACGGCAAAGAAGACCGGGAAAATCGTCATCACAGCGCCAATCCAGATCAGGATATCAAAGCCCGGAAACAGGCGTGCGCAGGTGAGTACGGCAAGCTTCGTGGTGAAGGCCGATAGCACCACGGCGCCCACAACCGTCGCTTTGGGATAGCTGTCTTGCAACCAGTTATGCATGAACGGGAATGCCGCCTTGATGCCAATGGCAAGCAGGATGAACATCGCGCCGGGATCGTTGAGGCTGGTGAACGCCTCAATCGTCAGCGAATTCGTCGCTTTGTAGACGTACGCAATACCGTCCAGAAGCAAAACGCCTGACAGAATCTGGATCGCCAGATAACGCATGGAAGCGTAATACGCCGCCTTGGTTCCGGCCCTGAGGATCAGGAACACAGAACTAACCGCTGTAATTTCCCAGAAGACAAACAGCGTCATCAGATCGCCCGCAAACGCTGCAGATACCGCCGCGCCTGCATAGGCCAGTGCCATTCCGTCCTGCAGCCTGTCATCGGAATGCAAAGCGTAGATCGCGTTCAGAAGCGCTGCGATCAGAAAGGCCAGACCGAAGATGAAGTTCAGACTGTCGACGCGATAAAGGATCAGATCGATGCCGAGCGCATTGGCGGTGGCAAGATTCACTTCATGGTCGGCCAGGCTGAGCATGAAGATGCCGAGTACCGGCGCAGCAATCGTCAGAATCTGGCGAACCCTGCGAACCGGCATGGCAATCGTGAGGATGCCAAGTGCGACCAGGACGAAGCCGGGATTGAGTGTCGACAAAATGCCCATCACGCATCGTCCTCCGATGGGTGAACCTTGGGCGTGTCATCGCCTTCGCCATAATAGTCTTCGCTGCGCCGCAGCAGCCGGCCCAGCGGCCAACCGGAAATCACAGCCAATGCAAACGCGCCAAAGCCCCAGAACCCAAAGAACCCGGTGGCATTGGCAAACTCGATATATTCATGACGATCGACAAGAAGGTCGGCCGCGATCAGGCCGAGGGCGAGCAGGAGCACGGCTCCCAGCAGGATGCCCGGCGTTGATTTCGCCTCGACCCAGCCAAACAGCAGTTTTGCCATGGGATGCATCGCGTCGTCTTCTTCAACGGCAGCTGTCTGGCCTTCCGGCTTCACAAAACGACCGGACGTATCGCGCTCGATGGGGGGCTCCTCGCTCACGGCGCATCTCCACTGGTCAGATTGGCCGAAAGATCGGGACGATCACCAAGGGATGGCGTCAGGAAATCGCTCATGGGGCCAACAAAGAAGAACAAGACGAGGCAGAGGAAGGCCGTGAACGCCGGCGCAGCCACAGTCAGCGCCGGCGCGCCACCGACGCGCTTGAAAGGCGCAGGCTCCGGTGTGTCGGGCGGTGGCATCAGGGCCAATAGCGAAATCGGCAACAGATAAGCTACGTTCAGCAAGGACGATACGATTAGAACGATAGGCACATAATCGAGCCCGGCATCGGCTGCGCCCTGCATTAACTCATATTTCGGCCAGTCACCCGCGAGCGGTGGGATCCCGATAATCGAAAGAGACGCGACAAAGAAAGCGATAAACACAATCGGCATACGGCGTCCGAGGCCGCGCATATCGGAAATGTTCGTCAGCCCGGTCGCCACGTAAATCGCACCGGCGCACATGAACAGTGTGATCTTCCCGCTCGCATGAGCGGCGATCTGGAGCGCTCCTCCCATAAATCCGGCTGCATCGGCAAGCATGGCGCCTGCAGTCACATAGGCGAGTTGGGCAATGGTTGAATAAGCCAGCCTTGCCTTGAGATTGTCCTTGGTCAGCGCAATCAATGACGCCACAATAATCGTGAAACACGCCACACCGAGAATGAATTCGCGCGAGGGGGTGGCGTTGAGCAAGTCCTCGCCGAAAATGAACACAGACACTTTGAGAACCGTAAACACACCGGCTTTCACCACGGCGACCGCATGCAAAAGTGCCGAAACCGGCGTTGGTGCGACCATCGCGTTCGGCAGCCAGAAATGGAACGGCATAAGTGCGGCTTTGCCTATGCCGAACGCAAACAGCATCAACAACGCACCCGCGATCGTGGGCGTCAGGCCCTCGGCATTGGCGAGCAGGCCGCCTTGCACAAAGTCCAGTGACCCGCCGGCCAGCATGTATGTCCAGACTACCGCGAACAGGAAAAAGCCGATGGATGTGCCAAGAAGCGTCATCAGGTAGATGCGAGCGCCGCGCGCCGCCGCTGCGTCGCCCTTATGGGCCACGAGTGGATAAGTCGACAGCGTCAAAATCTCGTAAAAGACAAATAGTGTGAAGAGGTTACCGGCCATCGCCACGCCGAGCGCGCCAAAAATCGCAATGGCAAAGCACATGTAGAATCGGGTCTGATTCCGCTCTCGGTTTCCGCGCATATAACCGATGGAATAGAACGAATTCACGATCCACAAGCCGCTGGCCACAACGGCAAACAGAGCGCCAAGCGGTTCAAGCTCGAAGGCCAAAGCCAAGCCGCCACGTCCTTCTGTCAGGCTGCCGGGAGGATCAAGCACGGTCCACAGGTCCAGGCTTGGCCGATCTCCGGCCGCCACCGCCTGCACGAGCAGAATCACGATGCCAAACAATACGATAGCGCCGCCGATCGTCACCGCTTCGCGCAGATTGGGCACTTTGCCCGTCAGCGCGATACCGGCGGCAATCAGCAAAGGCAGCCCAAGGGCCGCCAGGATCAGCGTTTCATGACTCATCGAACGCCGCCTCCACCCATCACAGCAAGCGCCGCATCACCGGCCAACCGGGCCGGGAAACTCGCATCAATCCCAATCCAGATGTTAGCGATGGCAAAAATCCAAAGCGGCACGAGGATCGTCAATGGCGCCTCATTTCGCACCTTTCGTGGATTTGATGGCGCCCGGAAGAACACCGCCTCCAGAATGCGGCCCATGTAAATCACGGCCAAAACGCTCGAAAACAAGATGATGGCCACGGCCCACCACCAGCCTTGCTCAAGAACGGCGGACATCAGCGCCAGCTTGGACTGGAACCCGGCTGTGAGCGGCACGCCGATCAGGGACAAGCCGCAGATCGCGAACGCCGTCATCGTCCAGGGCGCTGAGCGTCCAAGCCCCTCAAAGTCGTTGAGTCGTGTGCCTTGGTGCGCCAGTACGATGCCGGCGGCGGCCATGAACAGGCCAGCCTTCATCAAGGCATGGTTCATCAGGTGGAACAGGCCGGCTGATAGCCCGGCTGCGGTGGCCAGAGACACGCCAAGCAACATGTATCCAACTTGTGCCACCGATGAATAGGCCAGCGTACGGCGGACATCTGTCTGGAACACGGCCTGGAATGAACACACCACCATCGCAGCGATGGCGAGCGGCATGATCAGATATCCAATGCTGGCCGCCTCAAACGTGAAATCAGGCGAGAAAATCGTGAACAGGTAGCGGATCAGCGCATACAGCGCGACTTTCGTCGCCGTGGCCGCAAGGAAGGTGGTCACAAAGCTCGGCGCATAGGCGTAGGCGTTTGGCAGCCACTGGTGGAGCGGCCACATGGCGGCCTTCAGGCCGAGTCCGATGACGATGAACGCAAAGCCGGCCTGAACCGCGCGATTGTCAGTCAGTTCAGGCAACATCACGGTGTACTCTGCCAGGTTCAGCGTGCCCGTTGCAGCAAACAGGAAGCCGACGCCGATCACGTAGAAGGTCGCGCCGATGGTTCCCATGATAAGGTAGTGGAACGCCGCTGGAAGCGCCCTTCGATCACGCGAAGCGCCCAGAGCAACCAGCACATAGGTCGAAATCGACGAAATCTCGAGGAACACAAACAAGTTGAACGCATCGCCCGTGATCGCCACGCCGAGCAATCCGCAGAAACACATCAGGTAAGCGGCATAAAAGAGATTGTGCTTTTCCTTGCGAAGTTCGGCCTGAAGCGTGTGCCAGGAGAAAATGGACGCCAGAAAGCCAACCAACGCCACCAGGCACAAGATCAGCGCGTTCAGGGCATCAACGCGAAACTCGATCCCCGCAGGGGGCTCCCAGCCGCCCAGGGCGTACGACACAAGGCCTGGCGCAATCAGATTGGTTTCAACACCAGCCAGACGCAACAATTCGCGCGTTTCGCCATCCGCCTGCACCAAGGCCAACAAAACGCCCGCAAGCAGAAAAGAGCCCAATGTTGCAGCAATGGTCAAAAACCATGCGATGCGCCCCGACGGTATGAACACCAGCAGCGTTGCGACGATCATCGGCAGCGCAATCACAAGCGGCGCAGCATGTTGGATCGCCCATTCTGGCGCAAGATATGTCACGAGGGATTCGATCACTGGGCGGCCTCCGGGACAAGGTCGCTTTCGTATTCGGCCAGGGCCACTTCGATATCGATGTCCCGCAACTCGTCATTCTCGATTGTGCCATAGGACTCGCGGATTCGTACGATGATCGCCAACCCCACGGCGAGGGTCGCAACACCTACAACAATCGCGGTCAGGATAAGGACGTGCGGCAACGGGTTGGAGTAAACGTTGTAGAGCGTTGCTTCCCCTGCCCCATCTCCAGCAACAGTGCGCACGGCGTCCACTGCGGAATGCTCGTCGCCATAGTCCTTCTTGAGGTCATCACCGATCAGAACCGGCGCTGTTCCGCCCGCAACTTTGCCAAGAGTGATGTAAAACAAAAACACCGATGTCTGGAAAACCGACAATCCGACAAGGCGTTTGATTAAATTGGTCGACGCGAACGTGATGTAGAGGCCGGTCATCATCAAGATGATGATGATCCAGTAATTCCCACGCTCGATGATGGCTTCCAGCATCGCCTACCAATCCTTGTCCGAAATTTCGGCAACACGACCGGCAAACGCGTAGAATATCGTCAGCATCGACCCAGCAACGCCAAACAGGACGCCCAGTTCAATGAGTATGATGCCCGTATGCTGGGCCGCATGTCCGCCGTCAGGTTCTTCAAATAGGGCATTGTATTCAAGATAGTTTCCGCCGCCAAACAGTGCCCAAACACCCACCCCAGCATAGAGCAGCACACCAGATGCGGCCAGTCCGCGTGTAAACACCGGCGGGATTAGTTTCATCGCAGCCGTGACGCCAAAAATCAGCGCATAGAGGATAATTCCCACGGCGAAAATCACGCCGGCCTGGAACCCGCCGCCTGGCGAATATTCGCCATGAAAATGGACGTAGAAAGCAAAGAGCGTGATGATCGGGATCAAAGTCTTGGCGACGATCCTGAGTATGACGTGATGGTCAACGCTCATTTGCGATCTCCTCGGCGAAGTGACTCGGCCAAAGAGCGTTCGCCAAAGCCGAGCAGCAGCGCGACCGCCAGACCAGCGATGAACACAACGGCCACCTCGCCGAGAGTATCAAAACCGCGATAGCTGGCGAGAATGGAAGTCACCACGTTCGGAAAGGCCATTTCGCCATAATGGCGCTGCAAGTAATCTTGTCCCACCCCAGTATTGACCGGCGAGTCCGGGTCGCCCAGGACCGGCAAATCAACGCTGGCGTAAACCAGGATCGCACCGGTAGCGACCACCACCAGAAACGGCGCAATGCGAGCAAACGGCTTTTCTGCCTTGGCCGTTCGGGCGGTAAGAAGCATCGCGCCAAGCAGCAGCGCGGTGGAAATGCCTGCGCCAACGGCCGCCTCCGTAAAGGCCACGTCCACGGCGTCCAGCAAGATAA
Organism: Pseudomonadota bacterium; assembly: GCA_039815055.1. Classification (GTDB taxonomy): domain Bacteria; phylum Pseudomonadota; class Alphaproteobacteria; order Caulobacterales; family Hyphomonadaceae; genus UBA5336. The sequence goes on from JBCCAA010000007.1 coordinate 38,049, forward strand.
ACCACGTCGCGGAGATGAGGCTATACACGCCCGAAAGCATGACAATCGCAAACAGGCTGCGGATCCGGGCAATGGCGATCCCAACCACGACGAGCATGGCGAGGAGGAAAATATTTGCGAGCGCGAGACCCAGCTGTCCGTCGTCCAATCCAGTCATGCCGGTTACGTAGCCTCCCCATCTTCTGAAGATCGCGCCCCAGGGCCCGTACGCGGCTGCAACCCGGCGACGTAGGCGGCGTTGGCAATCGCATGTGTCGCCGTAGGGCTGGTCAGAAACAGGAACAACCAGATAGCCGCCAGTTTTGTCGCCACCAGCCAGTGTGGCGCCATCAAGGCCATGCCGATGATCAACAGGCTTGCACCTGCCGTGTCTGTGACACTCGCGCCGTGCAGACGGGTGTAGAAATCAGGGAACCGCAGCACCCCAATCGTGCCGACAAGAGTGAAAAATGCGCCAGCAACAGCGAGAACGGCCCCAACAATCGGCGCAGTATCACCCAGGAACTGCAGAACTGTCTCAATCATCCTTCACCCCCAGCGTCCGTTTTGCGGGCAAGGGAAACCTGGAAAGAGCGGTAGCGAAAGAACTTCAGTATGGCGATCGTCGATACGAAATTGATCAACGCATAGAGCAAAGCGATGTCCAGGAAGTCCGGGCGCCCCATCACGAAGCCCAAAAGCCCCAGCAGAAGAACAATCTTCGTGCCAAACGAGTTCACGGCCAACACACGGTCATAGAGTGTCGGCCCAATCAGGGCGCGTGTCAGCAACAGGCCAAGACCCAGCATCAAAAACAGGGTGGCAACGGAAAGCAGCGTGTTCATTCGCCGCCTCCGTCAGACACTTTCGCGGAATACCGGTCCATCGTCTCAAACGAAGCGGGTTCGGCGTCCTGTTCATAAAGTGCGTGAACCAACAATTTGTCGCCCTCGACGGTGAGAGTCACGGTTCCCGGAGTTAAGGTGATGGAATTGGCGAAAATAGTCTTTGCCAAGTCAGATCGGCACGTCGTCTTCACCTTCACCAAGGCTGGATTGATATCAAGCTCGGCGGAAAGACAGGCGCGGATAACGCGCACGTTCGATTTCACAATTTCACCGACTAGCCAGACCCAATACGAAAAAAATGCCGGCAACCGCAGGTAAGGCGAGCTTTCCCGTGTCACGACACCCAGCCGCATGGACAAGATCAGCGTCAGAACAATCGAGACCGCGCCAAGAAACAGAATCAATGGCTTGGCCAAGCCTGACATGGTCCACCAAAAGGTGACCAGTGCGATTAGCAATCCAATGAAATAAGCCAAATACGCGCCGCCTTGCCCCTGATCGAAACGATCATGCTGGCGCTACCTAAATCCCGAATTTCAGTTTGGCCAGACCCGGTGCGGCGAAATCGACGGCTAGCTGCCAAAAACCAATCTGGCTGTACGACGTGCAGCCGACAGAATGGCTTGCTCGGGATCTTCATTCTCGTTGATTTCACCCTGACCCGGCGAATAGGCAGAAGACAGCGACCAATTCCAATAGCGCAAAACCGTTTGGGCCCTCGCCACCGTCAACACCTGGTAACAGTACAGAACTCGTTTGAAATCTGGTGTCAGATCGCCAGCCTCGTCTGTCTCTCTACGGCGAAGTGCTTTCCAGAGCAGTTTGAGATACGCAACCTTCATTCCTGTCGCCTTGCACAGTACAGCGAGCCCTTCCCCGCCAACATCACTTAGCAGTTTTGCAATCGTGATGGGTTTCACGCCGGCAAGATATCCAATCTCCTGAGCGAACGTCGAAGACATGCCATCCTTGGCGGCCACTTCTACCGCATGTTCCAAGTTCACAAACTCGCTTTTTGCGATGGCGGCGCGGTTGCGTTGACGCCGTTCAATAAGGGACAGTGCCTTGCGGGTGACAGCGTCCTGCCAGCCTTCTTCAGCCAGCATTGGAAATATGTCGCCGCACGCTTCGATGAGATCGAGCCGCTCTGCGGCGTGGCGGTTCAAAATGGCCAGCCGGGTCTCTTCGTCCGACCACCAAAACATCGCCATGGCGTGGGCTGGGGTCAGCTCAGGACGCGACAATAGCATTCCACACAGACTGTCATGTTCGCGCGACAGCTTGAGAATACCATCCAGGCCAAGATCTGAAATGCGCGCTTCACGATTGCGCAGCAGGGCCTGAACGACGTCTGGCTCTGAAAAGTCGATCAGCACCTCAGCCAGCATAGGTCCAACATTCTTGCGCTGGGCGATCAGCTTGCGGTGCTCGTGGGTTGCCACAGTTGCAACATGGGCAAGGTCCGCTTCCTCGATCCCGAGATTGTCCTCCAGAATATACCGCGCCGAGTCGATGGGCGCCGCCGCAAGGAACCGCAACAATCGCCGCGGCGCTTCAGACTTGTCGGACAAACGACGCGCACAAAGCCGGATTTCATCCTGGGTCGCGCCGAACAAAAGCTCCAGCAAGATATCACTGCCCATGGAGCGATCCTGGGGCGGCAGGTTCGATGAGGGCATCGCCACCACATCGATCAGCCGTTTCAGCAACGTCCTTCGGGCGCGGCCCGATACGGCCGGTTCAAACTGGTCTAGTCCATCGAGCGCAGTGGCCGGAGAAGTCTGAGTCATGGCGCGCACATGACCCCAAACCTGTTAATGGGCGGTAGACAAGACTGTCAGAACACGCGGCTTCGCTTGCCAGGATGGATGACGATCACCAAAAGGCTGACCACCAACATCGCCACTGCCAGCATGAACAACTGTCCGCCATCCGTCGCCGCGCCAGCCTCTAACGATAGCGGCACTTCCATGCCAAGCCAGGGCGACAGGTGAAGTCCGACGGCGCCCGAGAGCACACCAAATGACAGCACCGCGCCAAACCTGCGCGTAAGCGGAAACAACAACATCAGCGCCGTAAACAACTCGGCAATCGCAACGCCAACGCGCCCTGCCGGCTCCCAGATCGCCAGTCCGGACCGCTCTGCGATCGTCTGAAAGACGATATTCTCACCCGGCAGATCGAACAGTTTCACCTGCCCTGGCGGCGGCCCCGGCAGGGGATGCACGGTGGCCTGCAAAAACAGGAAGATCAGCGCAAGCGCCAGTATCCAGCTCACAAGAGAGCGCACGAAATCCATGGCCGGTCTCCTTCTACGACTCCCCTAGCATGCCGCGCCAGCGTAACAAATTCACGACGCACACACCTCGTGCGCTTTTATTTTCAACGCGCACCGGCCTATAGCTAAACCGTAGACTGGAGCGCGCCGCATCTCATGGCCGAAGACGACACACAAAATCCGGCACGGCCAGACCAAGACCCAGCCGAGACGGAAGCCTCGGCTCGCTCTCCGGTGAGCGGCGTCGATTCGGCCATGTCCGCCGGAGCGAACCTGCTATCCACCGTCGACAGTCTCAAGTTGCGAAAAATCCGGCGCGGCGTGAAAGGCGAACTTCCGGCCTATCTGCTGGTCCAGTGCAGCTGGTTCATGGCCTTCGGGCTGCAAATGGTTCTGTTTCCGTATCTTATCACCTCACCAAACTACCTCGATCTGGACGGGCTGGAGCTCGGCCTCGCCAACATGGCCCTGTCGGCGCCATCAGTGGTGTTTCTCCTGATCGGAGGCGTCGTCGCCGAGCGGGCCGATGGCAAACGCCTTCTCATGTTGCTCCATGGCCTCGCCGCCGTGCCCGCCATCGGTCTTGCCGCGGCTGTGGCATCCGGCTCGCTGAGCTATCCATTGATGATCCTTTATGGAATTACCATCGGCACGGTGGGTGCGTTCATGATGCCCGCCCGCGATGCCATCGTGAATGAAATTGTCGAGCGGCGTGCCCGGCTAGGGTCTGGCGTGACACTGCAGCTCGGCGTGACATTGGCCACCATGGCCCAGTTCGTCGCTCAGATTGGCGGGCTGACACTTGCTGGATATGCGGACAAAATGACCCGTATGCCCTCCTGGCTCGGCGGCTTTGGGGTTGGCCCGATCTCCAGTGAACGGCTCCTGATTGTCCAAGGTGTGGTATTGGCACTGGGGGCGGGATTTGCACTGTTTCTGGCCCGTGGGCGCAAGGTGATCACCGGGCGGTCGGGCATGGGTGCGGCCTTCGGCGACATTCGCGAGGGTTTTGACACCGTACGCGCCGATGCCCGCCTTTGGGCAATGACCGCGCTGATGTTCGGTGTCGGGATATTTGTCATCGGGTCCTTCCTAGTCGTCCTGCCTATCATCAACCGGGACCTTTACGGTCTCGATTCCGATGGGATTCGAGACATGTTCGTCACCTTCTGGCTCGGCGCTTTTGTTTCTTCGGTGGCGCTGTCGGTCTTCAAGCGCATCAAGCGCCAGGGCCGGCTGCTGCTTACGGCGCAGCTTCTGGGATCGCTCGCTATTCTCATTATGCTGGCGAAGCCGCCGCACTGGATCTTCCTGCTTATCGTCTTCACCTGGGGCATGGCCGGGGGCATCTCGATCGCCATGAGCCGGTCGATCGTCCAGGATGCTGCGCCCAAGGACCAACTCGCCCGCGTCCTCTCCATATATCAGCTCGGCTTCATGGCGGGCGCGCCTTTTGGTGCGGCGATTATGGGCGCGCTCACCGACCTTTTCCCTGATGAGCCCCAACGGGTCGCTTTCGTGCCCGCTACGGGCATGGTCCTCCTGATTATCTGGATGGTGCTGCGCACACCGATCTGGAACATGAAACACGAACCAGCCGAGGGCGGATAATGTGCGGGCGCTTTTTTCGCCATGGCGTCACCTGGGCTGAGTATCGAGCGGCGCTTGACCTCATTCCGCCCGAGGATGTTGACCCACCAGAGCCCACCTTCAACGCCGCCCCGATGAGCCTCCAGCCTGTCATCCGCCGTGCCGAAAACAGCGAGCATCTGGTTATGGCGCCAATGCTCTGGAGCCTCATTCCGTCCTGGTGGAACAAACCGCTTAGCGAGAAAAAGTTCACCAGCTTCAACGCCAAATGTGAAACTGCGGCTGAGAAACCGGTGTTTCGCGGCGCGTTCAAGTATCGCCGGTGCCTGGTGCCCCTCTCAGGTTTCTATGAGTGGACCGGCACAAAGGGTTCGAAAATCCCGTTCTCCATTGCGCTTCGAAACCGCCGTTGGTTTTGCCTTGCCGGACTGTGGGACCGCGCGATGATTGACGGGTCTGAAATCGACAGTTTCACCGTGCTCACTACCACACCAAACGACCTGATGGCCGGCCTTCATACGCGCATGCCCGTCATCCTGAGGCCGGAAGACTATCGCCGTTGGCTCGACCCACAAAGCGGGCCGGTCGATGACCTGTTCGAACCGATTGCTACCGAAGACATGCACGCCTGGGTCGTCGGCCCGGATGTCGGCAATGTACGAAACAATCACCCGGGCCTCATCGAAGAAGTTTGAGGCCCTGTTTGTTTACGTAAGCTCGCTCCGCTCGTCAGATGAAATGCGCGCCAGCCTGTCAGCCAAGTTGTAACAGGCACCGCTCATCCAGGCTGGGGCGGGAAACTTCGACGGCGATAAGCCCGCTGACACGCTTGCTCAGCCGCTCAGCGACCCAAATACAAATCCGCTCCAGGGTCGGCACCTCAAGGCCATCGATTTCGTTGAGCAGGCGATGGTCCAATTCACCAGCCACTTCTTCGATTGCGCGCTTCACATCGGCAAAATCTTCAACCCATTCTTTGCCTGGCTTCACGATGCCCGCAACCGTGGCTTCAACACGGAACGAATGGCCGTGCACGTGTTTGTAGGGGTGACCATCGGGCTTTTGTCCCATGAAATGGGCGGCCTCAAAGCTAGCGCCCTTGGTGACCTGGAAGGTGCGACCGGTCACATCCATGGCGCCCGTCACGCCAGTCCGATCAGTTTGTGGGTCTGCAAGCTTAGTCGCCATTGTGGATTCTCGAGGCAATATTGCGCTGCGCGCGCGGTGTTTTCATCTTTTGCGGGGCTGTCCATGGGTTGGAGGAAAAAATGCTCAAAGTCCAGCGCGGCGAAGCGTTCAGGCTGCGCCTCCGGCTCGATTTGGGGGTAAACCAACTTCAATTCGTGTCCCGAGCGCTGCACCAGCGGCGCATTCGCCTTTGGGCTAACACAGATCCAATCCAGCCCATCAGGCGCGACAAGCGTGCCATTGGTCTCGACGCCGGTCTCAAATCCGGCAGCCTGGAGGGCCCTGATCAGCGGCGGGTCGAGCTGCAAAAGCGGTTCACCGCCGGTACAAACAACATAACGCGTGCCCGGTTTATCTCCCCACAATGCCGTGAGATGAACCGCGAGCGCCTCCGGGCTATCGAACTGACCACCGTTTTCACCGTCGGTACCGACAAAATCTGTGTCGCAAAAGGCGCAAATGGCCTTCGCCCGGTCCACCTCTCGGCCAGACCACAGATTACAGCCGGCAAAGCGCAGAAACACCGCTGCACGGCCGGTCTGCGCCCCTTCGCCCTGTAAGGTGAGGTAGGCTTCTTTCACGGAATAGACGCGGCTCATGCCAGGCCTTTTTTCCAGCGCGCCCAGCCGCGAGCACGCAGCTCACATGCCGGGCATTTGCCGCATCCATAGCCCCAATCGTGGCGATGTTCGCGGTCGCCAAGATAGCAGGTGTGGGAGTCTTCGACGATCAAACGGGTCAACTCCTCGCCGCCCAATTTCTCACCCAACGCCCACGTGGCGGCCTTGTCGCGCTCCATCAGGGGCGTTTTCAGCTTCAATGGATACTCCATACCAAGGAAAAGCGCGCGCATCTGGGCATCCAGCGTTTCGCGACGACAGTCTGGATAGCCGGAATAATCGGTCTCGCACATGCCGCCCACAAGCACCGGGATTGCCCGGCGATAAGCCAGTGCGCCAGCGAGGACGATGAACATCAGGTTCCGCCCCGGCACAAAAGTCGAGGGCAGGCCCGCCGCGGTCATTTCAATCTCGGTCTCATGGGTCATCGCGGTCTCACCCACATCGCGAAGGCCGCCCGCCTCCAACACGTGGTCCGGGCCGAGCCGCCCGGCCCAATTGGCGAACCCATCCTTGATGTGGGTGCGAATACGCTGACGGCACTCCATCTCCACACCGTGGCGCTGGCCATAGTCGAAGCCGACCGTTTCCACATGGTCATAACGCGACAGGGCCCAGGCCAGGCAGACCGTGGAGTCCTGGCCGCCGGAAAACATCACAAGGGCGCGGGAGGGATCGTTGCTCATGGCGATCATTTACCGGAATTTTCGCATCTGCGGAAGTTTTACCGGCGCGCCGGCAGACTGTCAGTCCGAAAACTTGTCCAGAAGCCAGGTATACTGTTTGGCCAGGGCATCACGCTGGTCACGGCTATAGTACCCGCAGGAATGGCCCGCCTCTGCATCGGCGTGGAAAATGATGTCGTTGCCAAGATCGCGCCGGGCCATCACGGCGGCAAGACGCGCGCTCATCCAATGCGGCACCCGTGAGTCCTGAAAACCCACACACAGGAAAATATCCGGCAACGCGGCAGCGTCTCGCGACAGCTCAACTGAATCCGAGGCGCGCATCAATTGCGCATGGTCCGGCTTTCTCGGATCTCCGAACTCATCAATCTGGGTGGATCCGTTCGGCCCTTCCAGGCCTTTCAAAGGGTTTACGACCCCAAACTCGACAATCGCCGCGCCGATGAGGTCCGGGCGCTCAATGGCTGCAGGTCCGGCCACCAATCCGCCCGCGCTGGCGCCGATCACCGCGATCTTTCGAGGCTCTGACAGGCCAAGCTCCACCAGTCGTTCAGCGCAGGCGATCAGATCGCGTGTGCCAGCGGTCTTGTCTGGTCCAATCGCGGCCAGATGCCATTGCGGCCCGAAATACCCCGATCCGCGCACATGGCATTCCGCCTGGAGGCCTCCGAGGTCTGTCCAGGCGAGCGCCGATGGGTTCCAGCCATTCATCGTGGTTTCGCCATAACTGCCATAGGCGTGAATGAGGGTGGGATAAGGCCCCTCGCCGCCTTCCGGCGCGATAATCGACATAGGAACATCGCGTCCGCCATCACTGGCGGCGAAGACCACATCCAGTCGCGCGCGCCCTACGCCGCTATCGGGCTGTTTCATCGACAGGTTCGTGAGATCGGCCAGCGCGGCCTGGCCATCTGGCTCCAGCCGCATCAGGCGCCATGGACGGTCGGTTGATGACATGTCAAAGGTGACCGTGCCGGGCTCACCATAGACTGGCGCGAAACTGCCAAAATCGATCTCACCTTCGAACGGTGTCTCGATGAGTTCCATCTGAGAGCCATCTTCACGAAGGCGAAACAGGACATGGTCGGCGCCATCACGGGCAAACACATAGGCAACCGGCCCGTGGGCGCTGGCATACAAGTAGCTCAAAGACCCTGTCCCAGTGGCCAGGCGCGTGACACCATTTCCGGTCAATGAAGCGAGATACACACCGCTCTCACCGCCGGGTTCATCGGTGATCAGAATGGCCTGGCCGTCCCAGACTTCCACATCGCGAAGACTTCTGCTGGCCGCAAGTTCGGTCCAGTCCGGCGCACCTGAAAGTACGTCCTCGATGGAGGCCACATAGGAGTCGACGTAATTACCGCGCCATAGATACCCCAAGACGTAGTCTTCGCCTGCCGCCGTCCAGAGGCCAAACCAGTCGCCGAATTCCACTTCAACCCCGTTTGAACCCTCGGCAAAGACTGCAGCGCCTTCTTTGCCAGCGCGCACGTCGTAAAGCGTCCACTGCGCACCGACGCTGGGGTCACCGGCGACCAGGTCCGTCGTCTCAGCCTTGCGGAACGCGCCCTTGCGACCATCAAGCCAGACAAATCCGCTATCGCCCCCCACCACGACCGGTCCGGCCTGGTGGTCCAGGATTTCGCGGGTTTTGATGTCCACGAACCAGACATCTGCGATCTCCGCGCCGCCTTCGCCAACACCAACTGCGATGGTCTTGCCAGACGGGGACAGGGAATAGCCGGAAATGTTCGCAGAGGCCGCCTCCGAGATGGAATAGGGGTCAAATAGCGGCTCAAACTGATTGCTCTGCAGGTAGAGCGCCCCACCCATGGCCAGCAGAGCATCGCCCTGCAGCAGCGTGGCATAGGCGAAATCCTGCCCGTACTGGTCATAGACGTTCAGTGCGGACACCGCCTCGCGGAAGCGATCGCTCTTGCGCAAAGCCGAATCCTGGCGCGCCGTGATGTCGAGCAACTGCTTGTTGAGCGTTTTGCGATGCTCGGGTTCGATCATCCAGCGGTCAGGGTCGCTGGGGTCCACGGCTGCGTCCGGGGCAACAAAATTTACCTTGGGAAGCGACGAATAACCAATATCCTGCGCGATCGCGCCTGGAATACCGCACACCGGCAGCCCCAAACACAGCGCTGCAGGCAAAAAGAATGACCGAATGTTCATAGCGGTTTTGTGCAAGCACGACGGCGGTGCGTCAATCGCTTGAGGCAGGGGTGACTGCGCCGTCGCTGACGTCAAACCGCTCGGCGCGCTCGCCAAAAGCGTCAAACAGGAATGCTTCTGTGCCCGTCAGCCAGGCTTGGCCTTGCAGTTCGCTCAATTCATCAAACAAGGCCGCCCGGCGATCGGCGTCCAAATGGGCGGCGGCTTCATCGAGCAAAAGAAACGGCGCCGGCCCTGTTCCGCCTGCATCCAGGGCATGGGCTGAGGCGAGGATGAGCCCGATCAATAAGGCCTTTTGCTGGCCGGTCGAGGCATCGCGCGCCGGCATGGCGGTCGGGCGATGCATAACAGCCAGATCAGACCGGTGCGGGCCTTTCAACGTGCGGCCCGCCTTGCGATCGGCATGGCGCATGGACGACCACAAATCTCTCAGATGCGCTTCAATTTCAGCCGGGCCGGCACCTTCCAGCGCCATGGCCTCCGCGTCCCCATTCAGGGCAAGATCGGCCTTGGGAAACGCACCCTCTGGCCGGTTGTCAACCGCCGCCTGCAATCGTGACAGAACAAGCGCGCGCCCCATTGCTAACTCCGCCCCGGCTTCCGCCAACCTCGCCTCCAGCGCATCGGCCCAGGCTGGGTCCACATAGGCGCGCTCCAGCAGGGCATTGCGCTCGCGCATGGCTTTTTCATAGCGCGCTGCAGCAGAGCCATGGGCCGGCATATGCGCCATCACCTGACGATCATAAAACCGGCGCCGGTCGCCTGCCCCACCGCGAAACACGCCGTCCATGGCCGGGGTCAGCCAGACGATCCGGACAAGCTCGGCCAGATCACCTGGTGATGCGTTTTCGCCATCAATGCGAACCACTCGTTTGGCAGTGTTGCCAGAAGTATCCAGCCCCACACCAATCCGGCGGTCATCGATTTCGCCCGACAGGGTCCATCCCGCAGGCGCGCCCGTGCGCGTGAGGTCAGACAAGGGTGCAGAGCGCAGGCCACGGCCCGGCCCAAGCTGACTGACGGCTTCCAGAAGATTGGTCTTTCCCGACCCGTTTGAGCCATACAAACATACGTGGCGGCCGCTGAGGTGAAGATTCAGGGCCACATAGTTGCGAAAATCGGTCAGGCGCAGGCGAGTTAACGCACCCATTCAGTCGACACGGTCCTTTGTCTTTGCTTGCCTTAGGCCAGTAGAGGACTGTTGCCCCATGCCTATTGATCAGTTTCAGGCGATTCCCGAGAAACTTGAGTTCGTCTTTTCAAACAGTTGGATGTCTCCGGCAGATGTTCAACGCGATTTCCAATGGAGCGAGATCCAAGTTGGGGATTTGCTGGCCGATCTGATCGCCCATTATCACAGGATCAACGCGCCGCGCCAGAATGACCCCGCCGCCGATATGGGTGACGACTACTTCATGGGCGTCCTGATTGTCCACGGCGAGGCCCAGCGCTTCAGGGTGTTTGACGGGCTGCAACGGCTGACCACACTGACCATCCTGATCTGCATTCTGCGCGATCTCATCAAGGATGATCTGCTGTCTGCGCGGCTGAACGCCTGCGTGGTTGACCGAAAGGGCGCACCGCGTCTCGCCCTTTCGGGCCAGCCCTATCTTCAAACCCAGATCCAACCGCCGGGACGCGCCCTGAATCTGGCGCCCGGTGTGGCGACCGGACAGCGCGCCAGCCTCCGCGCCGCCCAGAAACTGTTGCGCGACGGCCTGTCAGGATACAAGCAACCCTTCCTTGAGGGGCTGGCCAGTGTCGTGCTTGACCATGTGGTGCTGCTTCAGCTTCGCGTGCAGTCGGAAGCGGTCGCCAATATCATTTTCAAGACGCTGAACATGCGCGGGCTAAAGCTGGAAGAAGCCGATCTCATCAAATCTCGCCTCGCAGAGTTTGCCAGTACGGACGCGGAAGCAGCAGACCTGCTCGCCCGGTGGCAGACCATCCGACAGGCGCTCAATTCAAAGAGCCAGTTGCGCACCGATGGCGAACCGGAAGACTCCGCCCATTTCGACCGATATCGCGGCTTCCAGGGCTTTGTCCTGGCGCTGGAAATGATGGAACGCATGGACCCGCCCTGGCGCCAACGCAGACCATCTCCCGCTTCCCGCGTAGATGCCTATGTCGACTGGCTGAAGGAGCGCTACACCAACGCATCGGGCTTGACCGGCTATTTCGCCTTCCTAAAACGCTGCGCCGACAATTGGAACCTTCTCAACCAGCCGGGCCTTGGCGGTATCACTTCTCCATTTCATCCCTTATTGCCCATCCGAGCCGTGCGGTGGACGGAATGGAAGCCGCTGGTCCTTCGGATCATGGGTCTTTCCGTCACCATGAAAACCGCCGGGCCCGCCTGGCGCGATGGCCTGTTCGACCAGATCCACCGCGCAGCGATTGCCATGCAGTTAGCGGATTTCAACGCCGACAAACGTGCGCTGGTGTTCGCGAAAGCCTTGCGGGAGTTGCGCGATGTTGATGCACCGCCGACAAAACTCCACGCACTCGATATGCATCCGGCAGATGTAAAACGCATACACGACACCCTGACCGCGCCATTCACCGACCATACGATCCGCCGTTCGCTGGTGCTATGGACCGAATACATCATGGCTGGGGATGAGCGGCGCTACATGCACCGCGTCTCAGTCGAACATGTGCTTCCGGTGTCGACGACCCCGCCACAGGACTGGTTGGACGCCTTTCCAGATTGGCAACAACGCCGCGCCTTGGTGCATCTGCTCGGCAATCTGGCCATTATCCCCCAGGACCTTAACCCCGAGTTGGGCGATGCCGGGTTCACGGAGAAGCTGGCCCATATCAGCGCCCATTCCGGCGATCTGAGTGGGTTTCAGCTGTTAAGCTGGGTACGTGGGCAAGAAGAATGGACGCCAGCTGAGATCGAGGCACGCACGAAAGCACTCGCCACCAGAATTTGGGATGAACTCGCCATCTCACCGCAAGGCTATGACACCTATTCTGAAGACCGGGATTAGACCCGCAGCGGCATCAGCACGTATTTCGCGTTCGGGTCACCGGGGTCAAGCACGAGAGCCGGGCTGGCCGGATCGTTGAACATGAACTCGGCCTCATCGGCCTCAATCTGGGCGGCAATGTCCAGCAGGTAGCGGGCGTTGAACCCGATCTCCATAGCGCCGGAACTGTATTCCGCTTCCAGCTCTTCATGGCCCTGGCCGGTTTCCGCGTGGTTGACCGCCAATGTCAGCTTATCGTCATCCAGCGACATTTTTACCGACCGAGAACGCTCCGCCGAGACGGTTGCAACGCGGTCCACCGCCGCCTCAAACGCCTTATTGGGAATGGTCAGTTTCTTGTCATTACCTTGAGGAATAACCCGGGCATAGTCCGGAAAGGAGCCATCGATCAGCTTGGCCGTGAGGACCGCTTTGCCGGCGCGAAAAACAATCTTGTTATCCGACACACCCAGTTGCACCGGGTCACTGGCCGCGTCGATCAGGCGCCGCGCTTCTGTCACGGCCTTACGCGGCACAATCACGCCTTCCAGGCCATCGCCGCCTTTGGGAACAGGAATTTCAGCCAGCGCAAGACGGTGACCATCCGTCGCCACCGTGCGTAAAACGCGTCCGCCCTCTGCTCCATCGGCGGCGTGGAGGTAGACCCCGTTCAGATAGTACCGGGTCTCTTCAGTGGAGATCGCGAATTTGGTCTTGTCGATCAGGCGTCGCAGATCTTCGGGCGCAATGTTGAACTGAACGGCGCTGTCATCGCTGCCCATCGTCTGAAAATCTGAGGCCGGTAGCGTTGGCAGCGCAAACTGGGCGCGCCCGGAGCGGATGGACAGGCGCTGGTTTTCCGGGTCGAGTTCGAGCATCACGTCGGCGCCGTTCGGTAGCTTACGCACCACATCGAACAAGGTGCCAGCAGGCGCAGTGATCGCGCCGGGTCGCTCAATATTTGCCGGGGCACTGTCTACGGCCTCGATATCCAGATCAGTGGCCGTCAACATGAGCTGGCCATCCTCAGCCGACATCAGAACATTAGATAGAATGGGAATGGTGTTGCGGCGCTCAACCACATTCTGGACATGGGACAGGGCGTCGAACAGGTCACCGCGTTCAATGGTCAGTTTCATGGGTCGTTTCACGCCTCACTTCAGGACAGGTCTTGCCGGATCGCCTGCGCGCCATACCGGCTGCCATTATATGTACGCCGCGTGCGGCAGATAGAACGGCCCGCCCCGACAGATTCGGAGCGGGCCACTACACTTCGTCAATTCGTGGAAAAAGCAAGCCTCAATGCGGGCCTTCCCACAGCCTATTCATCCTGCAGCTGGTGAATGCGCTGGCGCAGCTGTTCCAGATGCAGTGCCGTTTCGGGGCGCTCCACCAGATACTTGTTGGTGCGCTGGATCGCGTAAATCACGCTGGTATGGTCGCGTTTGCCAAACTGGCTGGCAATCACGGGGTAGGATTTGTCGGTCATCTCGCGGCAAAGATACATGGACAGGTGACGCGGATAGACCAGTGTCTGGTACTTTCGCGGTCCTTCCAACTCTGCCTTGGTAACCCCAAACACGTCGGCTGCGGCCCGCTTGATCAGATTGATCGTCGGTGCCCGGCGGGCTCCGGCCTGGCGGTCGAGCACGCGCATGAGGATATCGACACTGGGCTTCTGCTTGCCGAGATTTGTCTCGGTGTAGAGGCTCAGCACCGCACCGCACAGCTCGCGGCCCGGCCCGTGTACCCGCTGGCAAATCAGTTCAACCATCACTTCGCTAACCACGAAATTGGGCTGTTTCTCCGCCAGCGTGGCTGCTTTCTGGCGCACGATTGACTTGCGCATCTCCAGATCCGGCAGCTCGACTTCAACCGATGCTGCACCCTGAAGATGGCTGCGCAGTCGAGCCGAAAAGCCCTGCAGCTCCGCCGGGCCGGCATCTGCCGTCATGATCACCAGAGCGCCGGCTGCCAAGGCTGTGCGCAGGTTGTCACAGAACTCCTGGTCGGTGCCGGGATTGTCGGCAATCACCTGGAGGTCATCGACCAGAATGACGTCGGCGCTGGCCATACGTGCCTTCAGCTCGCGCGTGTCACGGGACATGGCGCCTGACACATAATCTGCGCGGAAGGCTTGCGCGGTGGTGTAGAGCACTTCCCGATTATCACCGATGGCCAGAATGGCGTTCTGAATGGCCGACAGGATATGGGTCTTGCCAAGGCCCTGCAGGCCGTAAAGCAGGATCAGCCGCGACGGGACATCGGTCTCGTCAACGATTGCACGGGCAAGACTGGCCGCAGCCGCGTTAGAAGCCCCTTCGATCAGGGTTGCAAAGGTCTGACCTGCTCGCTCCCCGCCAATTGAGCTGTCACGGTCGTCTGCGCCGACGGCCGCCTCAATCGCGCGTTCGGCGGCGATACCTGCCCATGGATCGCCATCGAGCAGACCCTCAAACTCGTCGCGGTGCCGATCCCAGCTGATCAGTCGAACCGGGCGTTTCTTCGGGTCGTGCTTTTTCCAGATCCGCTGGATCGTACGCTTGTGGTCGTCACCCACGCGGGCAAAGGTTAGGGGCGAGCGCGCCGCCAGAACAATATCACCCTTCCACTCCGCGATGAATCGCAGCTCAATAATGTAACGTTCATAGTCCCATGGAGAGATGACCTTCTTCAGCTCATCCAGGGTTTGTTGCCAAATCAGAGGCGCACCAGTGTGCACCACGGCAGCGCGGCCGTGAGAGGTCGTTTTTGAGTCATAGTTTTCAGACGTTCCCATCAGGACGCCCCCTTTTTTCTTGCTCATGTTTTTGTTTAATATACCCCAAGACATCGAAAAACTGTCCTTTCACCACCGAGGGATGATGTTTGTTTTTTCTGCAGTGAACGGAACAAATTCGTCGATGGCCCGAAGCTATCGAAGGGCCTCCTGACGAGCAATAACAAAAACCAGCCGAACGCCGTTTAACTCTGTTGACATAAATTTTCCCCAGTCCCTGAGATTTTTAACGCTTATTATTCAGCAACTTGCAGGCTGTAAAAAAAATTGGTCTTGGTTAACCGAAGTTAAGTTCTGTATATGTTCTTGTCAAGCGAAGTTCAGCTTCTGGACTGTGGAAACACGCTCTTTTTTTACCAGAGTTTGCGTGTTTTTCGATTGACTCGCGCTTGCTGCATATGTCGCTCGTCGATGGTCTGCGAAAATGAAAACCTTTCGTGACAACGATACAAATCGCAGTCGGTATTGTGTTCGCATACGGACAAAAAACAAACCCGCCAGACGGTGTCGGGCGGGTTCAAATTTGATCAATTTTGGAACGCCCTGCGATCAGCCGAGCGCTTTGATGCGAGCTGACAGGCGAGAGATTTTCCGTGCCGATGTATTCTTGTGGATCACACCTTTACCAGCCGCCCGCATGATTTCAGGCTGGGCCGCTTTAAGCGCCTCGCTAGCCGCACTCTTGTCGCCCGAGGCAATCGCCTCTTCCACACGGCGGATATAGGTGCGCATGCGTGAACGACGCGCCATATTCACTTCCGTGCGCGTGGCAATCTTGCGCACCATTTTCTTGGCTGACTTTGTATTTGCCATCAATGTCTCCTGGATGCCCGTCGGGCAAGAGCGTGGTGGGTACAGAAACTGCGCGAACGCGTCAAGCCGGTTTGAACCCTATTTATGCTTGAAGTGCGGCGACCGCTTTTCCACGAACGCTTCCATGCCTTCCGACTGGTCTTCGGTGGCAAACAAGGAGTGAAACATCCGACGCTCAAAGCGCACGCCCTGGCTGAGCGGCGTTTCATAAGCCGCATTGATCATCTCTTTGGTCATCATCGCGGTGACAGCCGGCATGGACGCGATTTTACGCGCAACGGACTTTGCTTCGTCCAGCAAGTCAGCAGTCGGAACCACCCGAGAGGCGATGCCGCACCGCTCGGCCTCCTCGGCCTCCATCATCCGGCCTGTCAGACACATTTCCATGGCTTTTGCCTTGCCGGCAAACCGCGTCAGACGTTGTGTGCCGCCAGCACCAGGGGAGACACCGATTGTGATTTCAGGCTGACCGAACTTGGCATTTGAACCCGCCAGGATGAAATCGCACATCATGGCGAGTTCCATACCTCCGCCCAGCGCATAGCCGTTCACCGCAGCAACCATTGGCGTGCGCATGCGGGCAGCGCGCTCCCAGTTGGCGGTGATGAAGTCCTCATAATAGGTCTCAGGAAACCCGCGGCCCTGCATTTCCTTGATATCGGCGCCAGCGGCAAAGGCCTTCTCCGAGCCAGTGATTACGACGCAGCGGATCTTCCGGTCGACATCCAGTTCATCCAAAACCGTGGTTAGCTCATCCATGAGTTCATTGTTGAACGCATTCATGGCTTCGGGGCGCGAAAGGGTGACGACGGCGACGCCGTCTTCTCCGCGTTCGACTTTCAAAGTGTTGTAGCTCATCTGGGGACGTCCTGATTAAAGGCTGGAGCAAAATGACGATCACGGGACCGAGATATCGGCACAAAACGCGTAAGCAATCCTGAATCTAGCCGGGCGGCGATTCTGATGTTGCTGCAAGTGTCCCTAAGCTCACTGGCGAAAGTGTCAATTTTTATGCGGGAACTCGAAACAATTCCGCAGGCCCCGTTAACGGCAAATCGAGACTGTTCTGTCACAACGGGCCTTCCTCGAGGAGCCTAGAATGTCTTTCAAAATCAGCCGTCTACTAGATTCGTCTGTTCTCAAGCGCAGCGCCAGCGTTGGCCGAGACGAGCGCGGGAACATCGCGATGATGACGGGTCTGTGCATTATTCCGCTGGTCCTGGTCATCGGCTTCGCACTCGATTTCCGCCGCTCCGCCAACAACAAGGCTGCAGCACAAACGGCCCTCGATGCGGCTGTTCTGGCCGGCGGTAAGGAGTTTGCCACCAATACCGACCCCGACGAGACTGTGCGTCTGGCTGCTGCAAAAGCGCTGGCGGAAAATGTGTTTGATCGGAACATGACGCTTTATGGCGGCAATCCGAACGCCGTGGATCCGTCGTTCTACAAGGACTCCTCAGGGGAATTCATCGGCACGTTCGTTGCGGAAACGCCTTTGTTCTTTGGCGGGTTCCTCGACCGAGAGGAAATTGAAAACCAGGTAGAGTCCGCAGCTGCCGTGGGCGGAGGTCGCGCCGTTGAAGTCGTCCTTGTCCTGGACAACTCCAACTCCATGTTCACCGGAACGCGCATGGAAGACATGCGCTCGGCGGCAAAGGGGTTTGTCGAGACAGTCTATGACGGCGCCTCAACGCCAGAAGACGTGCGCGTGGCAATCGTGCCCTATGCCGGAACACTCAACATCAATTCCGAAACACCCGGCACCTGGAATCCGGCAACCTCACCCAGCGTGACCATGACCGCACACCCAACCGCGGCCGGCTCGCGAACCAATCCGGCCACGCCGATGTCTGGCCGCAACAATTATGTCAGTCATCCAACCAGCATGGGGTCACTTTCGCAGACGGCGCTCGACTCCCTTTTCGCTCCGGTTGGCTGGCGCGGTTGTATTGAAGCTGGAAACAATGAACGCAGTACCACGTCGATGGGCACTGTGCCCACCAGCGGTCGACTAACTGACGCTCCGCCGAGTCCAATGCGCTGGCCAGCGAACCTGCTTCATTCTGAGCTGCGAAACCAAATCTACGTGGACACTTCACCGCCACCTCCGCCGCCCCCGCCAAGTCCACCTCCACCACCACCTCCTCCTCCGCCGCCGCCGGGACCACCACCACCTCCGCCTCCTCCACCGCCACCACCCGGGCCGCCACCACCACCGCCGCCTCCTCCCCCTCCTCCGCCGCCATCGATTCCCGGGCCATCGGGTTCACTGGAGTTACCGTGGGATATGCATGGGCCTGAAGGCGAAGAGTGGTTCGCCCATCCAAAAGTGGAGAAGGCACAGAGCCCATATCATATGGGTCATGAAGAGCGCTGCACCCAAGATCACATCCAGGCCGGTTGGGCAGGAGCATACAACTCCTACAACCCGACCACCGAGCAATGCACAGATAACGCCAGTGTCTGGCCGGGTGGGACGCTGTTTGCCTGCGTCTCTGATCCCAATGAATTCGCTTACTGGAACGCAGGAAATGCTGCTTGCCCATGGCTTGCCACGTCGGATTTCCTGCCATGGGACACGCCGAGCCAACCCGCCATCGGGCCGAATGAAACCTGCCCAACGGCTATGCTTGGCCTGTCATCGGATCCCGCTCAGATCTTCACCAAACTCGATCACATGTATCCGGTCAGCGATGGCGGGACGAAGGTCGATGTAGGATTAATGTGGGGCCTACGCGCGATTTCCGACCGCGACCAGTGGGCAACCTTCTGGGGCGTGCCCCTGGCTGACAAGCCCGCGCCGTTCGGTGACTTTGATACCCGCAAGGTGATGATCGTTCTCACAGATGGGCGCAACGAATACCCTTTCCACGCCGAAGGCTATTATGGCTGTGACGAGACTTCGACCCGGCGAAATGCACCACATTGCCGCCAGTCTGCGGACCTCGGCACCCTGGACCGAACATCGCTGGACAATCTGACCCTGGATGCCTGCGAGCAGATACGCACGACCTATGATGTTGAGCTTTACACGATTGCCGTGGATGTCACGGACACAACGGCATTGGGCGTGTTGCAAAACTGCGCTGGCGACAGCACGCGGTTCTTTGACGTTTCATCGTCTGATCTGGACTCTGTGTTTGAAAGCCTGGCCGCAGAAAGCCTGCGCCTGACGCGCTAGATTTTCGGCGCTTCGCCCTTTTCGCGGCCGAAGACCAGACGCATCAACCAGTTGGGCGCGAACCGCTCAACCGACGGGTGCCGTTCAAGGATGCCTTCCATCCATCGCCGACCCCAGATCGAATTGCGACCGAGCAACACAACGCCGACGATCCCGATCGGCAAACCAATCGGCAGAAACGGCGTCACGAAGGCGATCGGGATCGCGATGATTATGAGCAGCAAGCCCAGCAGCGCAAAGCACTGGCGCACCACCGTTCCAATGCTCTGACCCACCACGGCAATAGGCGGAGGCGATTGACGTGGCGGCATTGGGTCTTCGGTGTCGGGCATATGTCCTGATATGGGTAACTCCACGGTCTTCGCCAGCTTCAATGCGAACATGCAATGGGCTTCTGGCAAGATTTTGACCATCTTGTTACACGAAAACCATAAACAATCGGCTCACGGGAGGCCGAGGAGGACACATCATCGTGAAACTTCGTTCAATTCAGGTGCTGCGCGCCGTGGCTGCGCTATTGGTGGTCGCATTCCATATCTCTGGCATCCAAACGAGCGCGATGCAGGAATCCCTCGGCGCGGCGGCGACGTTCAACACATGGCCGATCATCGAGAACGGCTATGCCGGCGTGGACCTGTTCTTTGTGATATCGGGTTTCATCATGGTAGTGGTCACCCGCGCAGGCAAACGTGGCGCGGGCGCCTCTGGCCTGTTCCTGGCGTCACGGGTGATGCGGATTTATCCCGCCTGGTGGCTGTTTGCCGGCGCCATGACCGGCTATATGGCCATCACCTATGGTTGGGTGAACACAGGCAATGGCGGCTGGGCTGATTTCGCCGGCACGACCAGCGTGTCTGAATACCTTGTAAAATCATTCCTGTTGATTCCCCAGCCGGGCTTTCCGGTGCTCAATGTCGGCTGGACGCTGATCCATGAGATGTATTTCTATCTCGTCTTCGCGCTGACCTTACTGTTTGCCCGCCGCTGGCTGCCATACATGCTCGCAATCTGGGCCGGGCTTTTGGTGGGCCTGTCCTTCGTCGACTTATCCACCCAGGCCGGGCACCCCTTCATCAAGATAGCCGTCCACCCGATGACGATGGAGTTCATCCTCGGCGCTTTTGCTGGACTGGCCGTGTGTTCCGGGCGCCGCATCATGCCGAAAGGGGTCATGATCGTCGCCGTGGTCTGGCTGGTTGCCGCCCTGGTCTTTACGCTGCCCCCTTCACATCCGGGCGGCGAGCAACTGGGCCTGTTTACCTATGAAGGCTACCAGATCGGCCTGCATTCAAATCTGCTCTGGTCGACCTTCGTATTGGGGTGGGGCCGCGTGATTGCTTTTGGCTTGCCCTGCGCCCTGTTGGTTTACGCGGTGGCAAACCTGGAAGTGGAAGGCCAGATCGTAATCGGCAAACCGCTCGAGATGCTCGGCGACTGGTCTTATTCCCTGTACCTCAGCCACATTCTTGTGCTGTCAGCGCTTGCCCGGCTGTTACCGGAGCTGACCACCGGACCGCTCTTCGCCGTGATTGGCGTGCCCGCATGCATCCTGATTGCGGCCATGGCCTATTATGCGTTCGAACGTCCGCTGATTGCGGCGTGGTCGGGCTGGCGCAAGGCCCATCTGAATGGCAAACAAACCCTCCGCCCCGCACCAATGGCGGAACGAATCTGGTAAACGCGTCCTATTCCGCCGCAACGGCTTCCGGCTGCGGTGGGGGCGACCATTTCAGGATCGGCTTGCGTGCAGCCCGGGTTTCGTCGAGCCGCTTCATTGGCGCGAGGACCGGCGCTGCCTTCAGGCTCTGATCGCCGTCTGCGGCGCGTTTGGCAATGCCCTCCAGCGCGTCGCAGAACCGGTCTAGCTCGGCCCGACTTTCGGTTTCCGTCGGCTCAAGCAACATCGCGCCATGGACCACAAGCGGGAAATACATGGTCATCGGGTGATAGCCCTCATCGATTAGCGCCTTGGCGATGTCGATTGTCTCGATCCCCTCGCCAACAAACTCATCGGAGAACAGGGCTTCATGCATGCAATATCCGTCAAACGCTGGCGTCATGACCGGGTTCAGCCGCGCCTGCACATAGTTGGCGTTCAGCACCGCATCTTCGGCGGCCTGCTTCAGCCCATCGGCGCCGTGGCTCAGCATGTAAGATAACGCGCGAACGAACATGCCCATCTGGCCGTGGAAAGCCACCATTCGGCCAAAGCTCATATCAGCTTCGCGGCGGTCTTCTTCGATCAGCTGGAACGTGCCGTCCTCGTCGCAAATTACAAATGGCACCGGGGCATGGGGGGCCAGCGCGTCTGACAGAACTGTCGGGCCACTGCCCGGCCCGCCGCCGCCATGGGGTGTTGAGAACGTCTTGTGCAGATTGATGTGCATGGCATCGACGCCCAGGTCGCCGGGACGGACCCGGCCCACAATGGCGTTGAAGTTTGCGCCATCACAATAAAAATAGCCACCAGCGTCGTGGATGAGGTCAGCGATCTCGCGAATATCGGTCTCGAACAGGCCGCACGTGTTGGGATTGGTCAGCATGATGCCAGCAATATCATCGGTGCGGGCCAGCTTTTCGCGAAGCTCGTCCATGTCGACGCGGCCGCGTGCATCGGCGCCGATCTCATCGACATCGAAGCCACACTGGATGGCGGTGGCAGGGTTGGTGCCATGGGCAGATGCCGGAACAAGGACACGCTTGCGTGTGGTCAACTCTCCGCGAGTTTCCAGCGCCTTGCGGATCGCCAGCATCCCACACAGCTCTCCATGGGCGCCAGCCTTGGGGCTCATCGCCACGGCGGGCATACCGGTCAACGTCTTCAACCAGATCGCCAGTTCATCGATCAGCTCCAGCGCACCTTGAACGGTGGCCTGCGGCTGCAGGGGGTGAATGTCAGCAAAGCCCGGCAGGCGCGCCATGCGCTCATTCAGCCGCGGATTGTGCTTCATCGTGCATGAACCGAGCGGGAAGAATCCCAGATCAATCGCATAGTTGCGCTGGCTGAGGCGCACATAGTGGCGCACCGCTTCGGGCTCAGACAGGCCGGGCAGCTCCGCCTTGGATTTACGGAGAAGCCCGCCGAGACGATCCGCAGTTCCTTTTGGTTCCGGCAGGTCCACGCCGGTTCCGGTCCAGCGCTCTGTCTCGAAGATAAGCGGTTCGAATTGGAGAAGCCCGCGCGAGCCGGAAACCGTCTCGGCCATCGGGGCAGCATGAATTTGGGCAGGGGCCGTTGGGCGGCCAGTGGCGTTCATGGTCATCGGATTACCTTTCGGCGCCGTCAAAGGGACAATCGGGATAAATGGGGGCGAGCAAGGGCCAGGCGGTGGACTCATAAAGTCCGTCGCTGACCAGGGAGTTGTGATCAGCGCCAACAATTTTCACATACTGCTTTGGCTCATTGGCTACGTCGAACAGCCTTTCAGAGCTACGGGCATCGATCACCATGTCGGCCGTACCATGGGCGATGGCCAGCGGTTCACTGACGTCGCCGATGAACCGGTCAGACCGGAATTTATGGCGCAGGATCAGGCCCATGGGGAGGAATCCGATCCGACTCTGAAACTCATCCTGGATCGAATAGAACGGCGCTTCGAGGATCACCGCGCCTGCATCGACCCGGGCAGCGAGCTGTGTGGCCACTCCGGAACCGAGAGAATGACCATGGAGCACGATGTCATCGCCGGACACGCCCTGCTTATTGGTGAGCCAGGACCAGGCCGCGTCGGCATCCTTGTGGAGGCCCGCTTCGGAAGGGGTTCCAGTGGAGCCGGCATATCCGCGATAGGCCAAGGCGAGGAAGCCGAGCCCAGCGCTTGATAGTGCTTCATAGCGCCCGCCATCCAGATCAATCCGGGCAGCATTGCCATGAAAGAACAGCACCGTGGGACAGCCCTCAATGCTAGGCTCGGCTGACCAGGCGACCAGTGTTTCGCCGTCTTCGGTGGGGATTTCCACCGCAGAGATGCCGTCCACAGCGGGCGCAACGCGCGTTGCATCGGGAGAAAAGATCACCCCGTCCTGGGCCATAAACAGGATCACACCCGCCATGAGATATAGCCCACCGAACAAGACCGCGAACCACCACAGCACTTTCATCAAACAATCTCCCGCAATGCATCGGCATAGGCTGCGATGTCATGGTCTTGAGTGCATTCGGTCGCAGCGCAGATGATCACGTCAGCCATCTCTCCGCCGGGCAGCAAGCGAGAGGCGCGCACGCCGCCAAGGATGCCGCGCTCATCGAGCATCGCCAGCACCGCTTCGGCATTGACCGAAGTACGGTAGGCAAACTCATTGAAGAAGCGCGGTGTGAGGATTTCCACACCATCAATTGCGCCCAGCGTATCGGCCAGGGCACAGGCGGCCTCGTGGTTCAGCGTTGCCAAACGCTCCAGACCAACCCCGCCGAGCAGCGTCATATGCGCGGTGAAAGCCAACGCGCACAGCCCGGAATTGGTGCAGATGTTGGAGGTCGCCTTGTCGCGACGGATGTGTTGTTCGCGGGTCGATAGCGTCAACACAAATCCGCGCTTGCCATCGGCGTCGACCGTTTCACCGGCAAGGCGCCCCGGCATCTGACGCATGAGCTTTTTTGTGCAGGCGAACAGGCCGACATAGGGCCCGCCAAAGTTCAGCGAATTGCCGATGGACTGGCCTTCACCCACGGCAATGTCCGCTCCCATTTCACCCGGTGGCGGGACCATCCCCAGTGCGACGGCCTCGGAAAACACCGATACCATCAGCGCGCCTTTTTCGTGGGCAGCAGCCGAAACGTCAGACAGGTCCGAAACGGTACCAAACACGTTCGGCGACTGCCCGATCAGGCAGGCGGTGTCGCCATCCAGCGCCTCGATCAGCTCGTCTTCGCCATCCACCAGTGGCGGCAAGATCACCACCTCGATGCCTTGGGCTTCACACAGCGTCTGGGTGGCCGCTGCATAGTGGGGATGCACCCCACCAGACAGGACGACCCGACGCCGTTTGGTGGCGCGACAAGCCATCAGCGCGGCTTCGGCGCAGGCAGTCGAGCCGTCATACATGGAGGCGTTGGCCACATCCATCGCGGTCAACTCCGCCACCTGAGTCTGGAATTCGAACAGCGTTTGCAGCGTGCCTTGGGCGATTTCCGGCTGGTAGGGCGTGTACGTGGTCAGGAACTCAGAGCGCTGGATAATGTGATCCACGCTGGCTGGCACATGGTGCTTGTAAGCTCCACACCCGACAAAGAACGGGCCTTCGCTGGCTGTGCGGTTCTTGATGGCCAGGGCCGACAGGTGGCGCTCTACGGCCAGCTCGCCCTGATGATTTGGCAATCCTTCGATCTGGCCCGGCAGACGCGCTGCCTCTGGCACATCATCATAAAACGCATCGACGGATGGTGCACCAATCCGCGCCAGCATGTCCGCACGGTCTTCAGGGGAGAGTGGGAGGTATCTCATTGTAGTCTCCGACTGTGCCGGGCTCGCCCCGGAGTCTCTAGGTGGTTTTAGGCCCCGGGCCTAAACAGGGGCGCGCGGCGCCGACTTACCCTTCAGCCTCACAGTGTTTGGCGTAGGCGGCCGCATCCATCAGGTCGTCCAACTCGCTGGCATCACTGATTTTCATCTTGCAGAACCAGCCCGCCCCTTCGGGATCAGCGTTCACGGTTTCCGGCGCCTCGGCCAACGCGCCATTGGCTTCGGTGATGGCGCCAGACACCGGCGCATAAACATCGCTGGCCGCCTTGACGCTTTCGACGACCGCCATGTCATCGCCCGCGCTGAAGCCCACGCCCACTTCCGGGGTTTCGACGAACACGACATCGCCAAGCTGTTCGGCGGCAAATGCGGTGATGCCCACCGTGGCGATCTCGCCCTCAACGCTCACCCACTCATGGTCCTTGGTGTATTTTGTGGTCATGGCTGGGTCTCCTCAGCGTTTGTAGTTGGGTTTGACAAAGGGAAGGTCTGCGACAACGGCCGGGCGGGCCTTGCCGCGGACCATCAGGTCGATTTCAGTACCGGCCACGGCCAAATCGGCGCGGACATAGCCCATGGCAATCGGGCCATCGACACTTGGGCCGAACCCGCCGGACGTGATCGTGCCGACGCGCTCGCCACCGACATGGATCTCAGTGCCTTCACGGGCCGGGGCGCGTTCCAGTGGTCGAATGCCGACGCGCTTTTCAGCGGGACCGTTTTCCAGCGCCGAAAGGATGCGCGGGGCGCCCGGGAAATCGGAGCGTGCCCGGCGTGACTTCTGGATCAGCCAGGACAGGTCTGCCTCAACAGGATCGCGGGTCGGATCCATGTCATGGCCATAAAGGCAAAGCCCGGCTTCCAGACGCAGACTATCTCGCGCCGCCAGGCCAATGGGTTTCACGCGGGGATCATCCAGCAGAGCCTGGACGATGCCATTGCCCACCTCGTTGGCAGGTAAAAGCAGCTCATATCCGTCTTCGCCTGTATAGCCACACCGCGCCACCAGGAACCGCTCGCCGTCTCGCATGATATGGGCACAGCGCATGAATCTCAGATCGGCGGCTTCCGGGAAATGAGCCAGTAGGCACGCTTCCGATTCGGGGCCTTGCAGCGCGACCAGAATACGGTCGTCGGCGGTCTGCAAGGTCGCCTCTTTGCCAAGTTCGCGGCGTATCAGGTCCCAGTCCTGCTGCTTAACCGCGCCATTCACAACGATATAGAGCATGCCCTGCAGGCCATCATCGGGCATTCGAGTGACAATCAGATCGTCGAGGATGCCACCCTGCTCATTCAACAGCACGGTCAGCCGCCCCTGGCCGGGCTTAAGTGCCGTTATATCACTGGGAACGAGTCGTTCCAGCAGCGCAGAAATGCGGTCATGGGCGCCGGCTTCGCCCAGCCCCTCATTCAGGAACAGGAAACACGGGCCCATGTGGGACACGTCAAACAGCCCGGCATGGGCGCGCGTCCACAGATGCTCTGTTTTCACGCCATCTGGATATTGCACCGGCATATCATAGCCTGCAAACGGCACCATTTTACCGCCCAGCGACTGGTGCAGCTCATAGAGCGGCGTGCGTTTCAGATCAGCAGTTGAAGCCTCAGCCATGGCACCATTCCGAGCAAGTGCAAGCGCGCCGGCTGGCCCGCCCGTTTACTTGCCCCCGCTGTCTCGGTGCCTGAGAGATTCCGCCGATCGCGCAGGTCTGCACGGCCCTATCGGCTTGCTCCTTCGGCGCGGCCCGCTGGTCTCTGCCAACTCGCCGCTTTCCAGCGTTTACATGCAAGACGGTCCGTTTGCCTGAGCGTTTCCGGGGCGGTTGCGCCTTCGGCGGTGGGTGAGGCCCACACTCTCCCGACTTGCGACGCGGAAACTAGGGCCGATTCCACCGGGCGGCAAGGCGCGCATTTTTGAAACCGGTGATCATTTTACGTATACGTCTCTCGCCAGGGTCTTCAATGTGCCCATGACAGCGGTGCGCGGGGTCGGCCCGTGGCTGATGCGCGCAACACCTGTTTCGGCATAATCTGCGATGGATGGCCCGCCCACGGCTCGCATGACATTCACAGGAAGCGGCACCGCAGCGCAAACCTGTGCAATAACATCCAGATCGCGCAAAAACGGAACAAACAGGCTGTCGGCACCGACAGCCTTGTAGGCCTCAGCGCGGGTTTTCAGCTCGGCCATCCGGTTGTCCAGCGGTGCATCTTTCATCGCGTTGAAGACATCGCAGCGGGCATTGAGCCAGGCACCTGGGCACGCATCGTTCAAAGCCTGTTTGGCTCCGGCAAATCGTGCGAGCTGTTCATCAACGTTCCGCAGGATGTCACCCGCCAGGCTGTCTTCGATGTTCACCCCGATCGCGCCAGCCCTAATGACACTGCGGCAGGTTTCGGCCACAGCATCTGGTGTTTCGCCATATCCGCGCTCGCTGTCATGGCTGACCGGCAAGTCTGTGGAGGCCGTGATCCGCTCCAGCACCCAGAGCATATCGACCAGCGGGGCGCCTTCGCCGTCTTCATGGCCGATGGCATCAGCGATGGGGTGACTACCGGTGGCGAGCGCCTTGGCGCCTGCCGCTTCAACAGTATTGGCCGATCCCGCATCCCAGATGTTGAACAGGACAATCGGATCGCGCGGAACATGAAGGCTGGCAAACAGGGCGGCTTTTTCAGCTTGAGTCGGCATGGCGGGTGCTCCTTTGCAGCGACCTTGCCGGGGCAGCCAAGGCCGCGCCACCCGATTCTTGAGCTACATCCGATCTGGCACAACAATTCCCAGCAGATCCAGCCCGGTTTCCAACTGGTGCAGTACCGCCTGGCTCAGGGCGAGGCGAGAGCCGCGGACGGCCTCGTCCTTTTCCGCCGCGATGGGATGGGCGCCGTAAAACGCGCTGAACGCCTGGGCGAGACTGTAGATATGTTCGCAGAGAATATGCGGCATCCGCTTTTCGCGGGTCGCGAGCAGCGCCTGGCCGAAGCCATCCAGCGCCAGCACCATCGCCCGCTCAGTATCGCTCTCAACGCGGATATCTCCGGCCGTCAGACCTTCTTCTTCGGCGCGGCGGAGTAGCGATTTGATGCGCACCGCAGCGTAGAGCAGATATGGCCCAGTCTTGCCCTCAAAGCTGGTGAACCTGTCGAGATCGAAGATGTAGTTGGTCGTGCGCGTGTTCTGGAGATCGGCAAAGCGAAGGGCGGCCAGCGCTACGGCCTCAGCCACAGATCGGCGCTCGTCTTCACCCATATCTTCGGGCAGTTTGCTGGCGGCTTCGATTTTCTTCTGAGCTTCCTCAAGCGCCATGTCGATGAGATCGCGAAGACGAAACGTGCCACCCTCGCGCGTGCGCAACCGTTTGCCATCAGTGCCATTTACCGTACCGAATTGGATGTGTTCCAGCCGACTTTCAGGCATCAGCCCGGCCAACTGCGATGCGCGGAAGACCTGTTCAAAGTGCAGTGATTGGGCAAGATCCACCACGTAAAGAATGCGTTCTGGCGGCGGGTCCATGGCCATCCTGTCCACGATCGTCGCAAGGTCCGTGGTGTGATAACCCGTGCCACCGCGCGAATTCACCAGCATGATTGGCGGCATGGCATTTTTCAGTTTGGTGGAGCCGTCCTTGGCTTGAACGGGGACGTTCTCACCATCGCGCGCGACGTCCACAATCCAGGCGCCGCCATCTTCGCGGGCCAATCCCTTTTCCTTGAAGTCTTCGACGAGGCCGGCGATCAGGTGGTCAACATCGCTTTCGCCTTTCCAAAGGTCGAAAGAGACATTGAGATCGCCGTAATCGGCCTTGAGTGCGAGCACCGACACATCGATAAAGTGGCGCAATAGCGCTCGATAACCTGGGCGGCCCGCCTGCAATTCAGCGACGGCTTCCTGGCTGCGCAGATTGCGCGCTTCGTCCGCCTTCGCTTTCGCCGAGGCCAGGGGATACATTCGCGACAGGTCTTCAATCGTTACGGGCGACTCTTCTGGATAGGGTCCAGAAACCTCAGCATCGAAATAGATCAGATCGGGCTGTTCATCATACAACTCGGTGACAAGGTGGCCCATTTGCAGGCCCCAATCACCGAGATGGGTGTCTGACACCGTATCATCGCCCAGGAACGCCATCACACGCTGAAGTGTATCGCCAATAATGGCGGTCCGCAGGTGGCCCACATGCATCGGCTTGGCGACATTAGCACCGCCGAAATCAAGCAGGACACGCTCGGCATCACTGGCCTTTTCAGCGCCAGCCATATCGCTGTCGCGGACGTCCTCGGCGCGCTTGGAAAGCACTGCGGGGGTCACTTTGATGTTCAGAAAGCCCGGCCCGGCGACGTCGCAGCTAGCAACCGCGTCATGGCCGCTGACACGTTCGGCCACCGCAGCTGCAATCTCGCGCGGGTTCTTACCGGCTGATTTCGCCGCGCCCATCGCGCCATTGCATTGGAAATCAGCCAGTTCAGGACGATCGGATTGACGCACCGCGCCCCATTTCCGATCCAGTCCAATAGACTCAAACGCATCGGCGCATGCCGATGTCAGCACCCCTGCCAGATCTGCCATGGCTAGTTTCCGGCGGCCTGTACGCCAGCATCCAGGCGAAAGCGCTTACCGTCGCGGTTAAATTTCAATTGGTCGTCCGTAAGGATGAACCCCACCAGGACTTCGAAGTTCGCGCCGGAAACGGACTCATCATTGCGCGGGATGACGATCTCGGAGATCGACTCGCTGGCCGCATCAATCGGCCCGTCGGAAAAGTCGGCCTCGACCATGAAATCCTCACGCGCCAGAACCGTTCCGTTGCGCCGTGTGACCGCGACGAAATACCCAAAGTCGCGCTCATCAATATCGGCAGCTGGCCCCTCGCCAAATGCAAAATCGATCTCCACCTGCGCCACGAGCGGATCACTGCCCGCATAGCGGCAGAACAGTTCAACCCGCGTAATCTCACCGGTATATTCAATGTTTGGATACAACTCCCCGGCACCATCCAGCACAATGATGCGGGAACTGTCATAGATGGAGGCCGCCGTCGGGCAAGGGCCGACATTCTGGCGCGAGTCAAATTCGTCTGCGATGGACGAGCACCCCCCGATCAGGAGAGCAGCAGCAGCGGCGCCTAAGGCAGAGCGCAGTAAGGTCATGGCGTAGCGTGATCCTTGTTGAAACAGACTAAAGCCGGGATAGGGCGGGCGCGCCAGAGTGTCCAGCATATGTGCCTATTCTTAAGCAGCGACCCTGACTATACCAGACAGTAGCGTGGATGAACCGGAGCGCAGCCCAATGACCGACCGACCTGCCCTGACCATTCTTCTGGCAGCCCCCCGGGGCTTTTGTGCCGGTGTCGACCGGGCGATCCAGATCGTTGAAGAAGCCCTCGGCAAGTGGGGAGCACCGGTATATGTGCGCCATGAAATCGTACACAACGCCCATGTTGTTGGCCGCCTGGAGGCCCTAGGCGCGGTGTTTGTCGATGAACTTGATGAATGCCCGAACGACAGGCCCGTGATCTTTTCCGCCCATGGCGTGCCAAAAGCAGTCCCAGCAGAAGCGGCAGCCCGTGAGATGATCTATGTCGATGCCACCTGCCCGCTGGTCTCCAAGGTCCATGTGGAAGCCGACCGCCACTACCGCGCCGGCAAGGAAATCGTGCTGATTGGCCATGCCGGCCACCCCGAAGTGCTCGGCACAATGGGCCAGCTGCCAGACGGCGCGATGGCGCTGATCGAGACCGTGGAAGATGCCGAAGCGTTTGAGCCGAAAGATCCCGCCAACCTCGCCTTCTGCACCCAGACGACCCTCTCAGTCGATGACACAGCAGACATCGTTGCCGCGCTCCAACGCCGGTTTCCCGAGATCGCCGCGCCGCACAAGGAAGACATCTGCTATGCCACCACCAACCGCCAGGAAGCGGTTAAGGCCATGGCAGAAGGCACCGGATTGGTGCTGGTGATTGGCGCAGAAACCTCGTCCAATTCCAAACGGCTTGTCGATGTTGCTCTTCGCGCCGGCGCTGCCGATGCAAGGCTGGTTGCCAGCGCAGACGATGTGGATTGGGCCTGGTTCGACGGCGTCTCCACCATGGGCCTCACCGCCGGTGCCAGCGCCCCGGAAGACCTGGTCCAGGGCATCATCACAGCCTGCAGCGAGCGCTTTGACGTAGCGTTGGAAGAGGTGACCGTGACCCGCGAAGACGTGGTGTTCAAACTGCCGCGGGTGTTGGCGTGAGGTTTTCGGTGACTTCACCAACGGCTTTTGGCCCTTTGGGGCGTTGAAAGGTCTGGGCGGAGTGTCCGCACAAGTCCTACCTGCCGACAGTTGCACACCCGGTCAACTTTGACCTGCCGATCACCGGATCATAGTAGCGCGCCCGCATATAGGTGAGGTCGGTCGCTTCATCGTGGATGTGGCTGGTGAAGCCGGAGTGGCCGTCATTCTCGGCGAGGCTGTTTTGAGCCTTGCCATAGGGGGTATAATACTCAGTCCAACAGACGGTGCCCTGAGGGCCATAGGCGGAGGATGTTACGAATGCGCAACTGCTCTTATCTGTTAGCTAATCACCTGTCCCAATAGTGATCTTTGACCTCACAGTTATCCAGACCAAATATTACGTTTACACCGGAAGAGCCGAATTCTAACACCAGATCAGATTCGCCTAAATCACTGTAATTTTCGAACCAACTTTCACGCCCAACTGGAGAAACTATAAATAAATACAATTCATTATCCTTGGATGAAATATTTCTATCAACGAACCAAAAATTTTGGCTAATTTCTATAACTTGTTGAGCGCAGTAATCATTTTCTTCCGTGCTGCATATGTGATTGAAGTATTTTAAAATTAAATACTCATTAGGCGCTTCGGCGCAATATTCAATTGATTCAGCTTCTATGTATGAATAATTACAG
>JBCCAA010000112.1:0-5433 GCA_039815055.1 Pseudomonadota bacterium
CATTGGCTTCGGCAATTACACCACGATGTTCGCCGACGACGGCTTCCAGATCGCGTTTTTCAACAACATGCTCTGGGTGCTCTTCGTGCCCGCTGCCGCCACCTTCTTTGGCCTTCTGGTCGCGCAGCTCACCGACCGGCTCAAGTGGGGCAATATTGCAAAATCCCTGATCTTCATGCCGATGGCGATCTCCTTCGTCGGCGCCTCGCTGATCTGGAAGTTTGTCTATGCGAACAACGCCGACATCGGCCTCATCAATGCGATCCGTGATTTCTTTGGCGCGTCAGAGCCACTCGACGTGTTGCAGGTGCGGTTCTGGAACAACTTCTTCCTGATGTTCATCCTTGTGTGGATCCAGACCGGCTTTGCCATGGTGATCCTCTCGGCCGCCCTGCGTGGCATCCCGGAGGAAACCATTGAGGCGGCGATCATCGACGGTGCGAACCCCTTCCAGGTGTTTTTCAAGATCAAGGTGCCGCAGATCATGGGCACCATCGTGGTGGTCTGGACGACAATCACCATCCTCGTGCTCAAGGTCTTTGACATCGTCTACACCATGACGGGGGGCAATTTCGGCACCGACATCCTGCCCAGTTACATGATGTCTTACATGTTCCGCGACGACGGGCGCGCGACGGCGGTGGCCTTCATCATCATGATCGTGGTGCTTCCGGTGATGATCTGGAACATCCGGCAGGCCCGGGCGGAGATGAGATAATGGACAATATTGCAGGTACAAAATCCTCGTTGAGCTGGGCCGTCAATCTGTCGGTCATCTTCCTGGTGGTGCTCTGGCTGATCCCGACGGTCGGCCTTCTGGTGTCCTCTTTCCGGGATCGGGATCAGATTTCGGCGTCCGGCTGGTGGTTGTCGCCCTTCGCGGTCGAACAGAACTTCCAGGCCAAGATCCCTGCGGGTGAGGCCCGGCAGGATGGCGAGTTCTTTGTCATCGAGGGCAACATCTTCTCGGGCGGCGAGGGCGAGGTGATCCGCTTTGGCGGTGCGCGCTCCAATCCCACGGCAGCGGCGGCGGGAGAAACGGCGGAACTGACTCGTGACCGGTCGCTGACGGTGCAGGAAAACGGAGACTTCGTTTACCGCTCACCGGCTGAGATCAAGCGTGACCCGAGCGTCTACTACTCGACCGCCACGCCGCCGGATTTCTCACTGGATAACTACCAGACGATCCTCTTTTCCAACAACATGGACATCGCCTTCATCAACACGCTGACGGTGACGATCCCGGCGACGATCATCCCGATCCTGATCGCAGCCTTTGCAGCCTATGCGCTGGCCTGGATGGATTTTGCGGGCAGGGGGCTGCTCATCGCCATGGTCGTTGGGCTGCTGGTGGTGCCGTTGCAACTCGCGTTGGTCCCACTTCTGCAATTCCACAATTCCATCGGGATCGGTCAGAGTTTCCTAGGCATCTGGATGGCGCATACAGGCTTCGGCTTACCGCTGGCGATCTATCTCTTGCGCAACTACATGGTGGGGCTCCCGCGCGATATCATCGAGAGCGCCAAGGTGGATGGTGCCACGGACTTCCAAGTCTTCACCAAGATCGTGCTGCCGCTGAGCTTCCCGGCACTGGCCAGCTTTGCGATCTTCCAGTTCCTTTGGACCTGGAACGACCTGCTGGTGGCCAAGGTCTTCCTTCCATCCAATTCGGAAAGCTGGGTGATGACCGTCAAGATCGCCGATGACCTTCTCGGCTCACGCGGCGGCGACTGGGGCATTCTGGCCTCGGCGGCCTTTATCTCCATCGCGGTGCCGCTCGTGGTCTTCTTCACAATGCAACGGTATCTGGTGCGCGGTCTGCTGGCCGGCTCCGTGAAATAGAAAGTCCAACAAGAATGACAAAGATGGAACACCATCTGCACTTGCCCGTGATCGACAAGGACTGGTGGCGCGGCGCGGTGATCTACCAGATCTATCCGCGCAGCTTCCAGGACAGCAACGGCGACGGGATCGGCGACCTGATCGGCATCTCCCAGCGCATGAGCTATATCGCCTCGCTGGGTGTGGATGCGATCTGGATTTCGCCGTTCTTCACCTCGCCGATGAAGGACTTCGGTTATGACGTGAGTGACTATTGCGACGTCGACCCGATGTTCGGCACGCTGGCCGACTTTGACGTGGTGGTCGAGGCTGCGCATCAACACGGGCTGAAGGTGATGATCGACCTGGTGTTGAGTCACACCTCCGATCAGCACCCATGGTTTCAGGAAAGCCAGAAGGATCGCACGAACCCCAAGGCGGACTGGTTCGTCTGGTCGGACCCGAAACCAGATGGCACGCCGCCCAACAACTGGCTGTCGATCTTCGGCGGTCCGGCCTGGCAATGGGATGCCGGGCGCGAACAATACTACCTGCACAACTTCCTCGTGGAGCAGCCGGATCTGAACTTCCACAATGAGGATGTTCAGAACGCGATCCTTGCCACCACCCGCTTCTGGCTGGACCGTGGGGTGGACGGGTTCCGGCTCGACACGATCAATTTCTACTATGCCGACAAGGAGCTGCGCGACAATCCGGCGCTGCCGCCGGAGCGGCGCAATGCCAATATCGCCCCTTCGGTGAATCCATACAATCATCAGGAGCACATCTACTCCAAGAACCAGCCGGAGAACGTCGCCTTCCTGAAGCGGTTCCGGGCGCTGCTGGACGAGTACCCCGCCGCGGCCTGCGTGGGCGAAGTGGGCGATGCGCAGCGCGGGCTCGAGCTTTTGGGCGAATACACCAAGGGCAGCGACCGGGTGCACATGTGCTATGCCTTCGAGTTTCTGGCCAAGACACCGCTGGACGCCACGCGCGTGGCGCAGGTGTTCGATGAGCTGGGGCGGGTGGCCAAGGACGGGTGGCCGTGCTGGGCCTTTTCCAATCATGACGTGATGCGCCACGCTACGCGCTGGGACCTGCCGCCTGCCGCACAACGGATGTTCGCCACGCTTATCATGTGTCTGCGGGGTTCGGTCTGTCTGTATCAGGGTGAGGAATTGGGCCTGCCGGAAGCCGACGTGGCCTATGAAGATCTCCAGGACCCTTACGGCAAGCAGTTCTGGCCGGAATTCAAGGGCCGCGATGGCTGCCGCACCCCGATGGTCTGGGAAACGTCGAACCAGAACGGTGGATTTTCCGAAGGCTTTCCCTGGCTGCCCGTCAGCCATGACCACCTGAACCGCGCCGTTGGCATCCAGGAAGAGGAGCCGGGGGCGATCCTGCATCACTACCGCCGCGCCATCGCCTTCCGCAAGGAACACCCTTCGCTCATCAAGGGCGAGCACGGCGGCGTTTTTGCATACGGCGACGTTTTGCAATTCACCCGCTCACACGAGGGCGAGACATTGTTTTGCGCTTTCAACCTGTCCGACACGCCGTCGTTGCACGGCATGCCGCCCGGCGACTGGATAACCATCGGGCACGAATTGGGCGGGGCCACCCCGTCCCCGGATTTCAAACTGCACCTGGGGCCGTGGCAGGTTTGCCTCGCGCTGAAACAGGATTAACCCGCGTCTTGGGAGGGACAAGGACATGGCCAATCTGAAGCTGACGGATGTCGGAAAATCCTATGGGGCCGGGGTTGAGGTTCTCAAGAATATCGACCTCGATATCACAACGGGCGAACTCATTGTGTTCGTCGGGCCGTCGGGATGCGGGAAGTCCACGCTGCTGCGGATGATCGCCGGGCTGGAAAAAATCACAGCCGGTGAATTGACCATCGACGGTGATCGGATGAACGACGTGCCGCCCGCGCAACGGGGCATCGCGATGGTGTTCCAATCCTACGCGCTGTACCCGCATATGACGGTGCGCGACAACATGGCCTTTGCTCTGAAGCTGGCCAAGAAGTCGCCGCAGGAAATCGACGAGGCGGTCGGCCGGGCGGCCAAGGTGCTGCAACTCGACCAGTACCTCGACCGTCTTCCCAAGGCGCTCTCGGGCGGGCAGCGGCAGCGGGTGGCCATTGGCCGCTCCATCGTGCGGGACCCCAAGGTCTATCTCTTCGACGAGCCGCTGTCGAACCTCGATGCCTCTCTGCGCGTGGCCACGCGGATCGAGATTGCGCAATTGAAGGAAAGCATGCCCAACTCCACGATGATCTATGTGACGCACGATCAGGTGGAAGCGATGACGCTGGCCAGCCGCATCGTCGTGCTCGCCAACAAGGGCATCGCGCAGGTGGGCACGCCGCTGGAGCTTTACGAGAAACCCGAGAATGAATTCGTGGCACAGTTCATCGGCTCCCCGGCCATGAACCTTCTGGCGGGGGAGATTGTGGAGACCGGTCAGGTCACCACTGTCTCCTGTGAGGATGGGAATGGAACTTTCCAGTCGAATGTCCCGACAGAACCCTCGGACAAGGGCATGAAGGTCAACATCGGCATCCGGCCCGAAGACATGATCGCCACCGACGGCGAAAACTACGCGTTTTCCGACAAGGTCACGATTGTCGAGGCGCTGGGTGAGGTCACTCAGCTTTATTTCGAAGCCCCCAGCTCAAACAAGGACACAGATACTGTTATTGCAAAGCTGGCCGGTATTCATACGAACATGCGCGGGCAGGAGCTGCGGCTGACGGCGGACCCGTCCAAGGTGCATCTTTTTGCGAATGGGCAATCTCTGCTCTACCGAAATTAGACGGGCGCGCGCAAAGCCGCGTGATGTGACGTGGCGCCACGGCGAAAGAAATTGGGACTTGCAGCGTTTTTGGTGGATTGCCGGATTTACAGGCAATCCCTGCTGGCATTAGTCTCTGCCTTGCCGGGGGCTGAAAGGAAGATGTCTTGGTAGTGAGTTACAGCACACTGTTGGTCCTGTTGTGCCTTTTGCAAGTCAAACACATGCTGGCGGATTACTTCCTTCAGACAAAGTCGATGCTCGAAGGGCGTGGTCAGTATTTCCACCTCGGAACCTTCATTCATGCCGGTATCCATGCCTTCGGATCGCTTGTCGCGTTTCTGCTTGTGGGTGCCTCATTTTCCTTCGTCTTGCCTGTCATCCTGCTGGAATGGGTCGTGCATTTTCACATCGACTGGTGGAAGGGGCGGCATACGTCCAGCCAGAAGCTGACACCGGCCGATGCGGGTTACTGGCGCGCGTCCGGGTTCGATCAGGCGCTGCATCAACTGACCTACATCGGAATGATCTGGCTCTGGTTGTCCGCAAGCAGCGCTGTCTGATCAGACGATTTCCAGCCCCGCGCCGACAATCCTGGCCCCACTGGATCCAGGCTGGCCATGGCGCTGGTCACCCGGCGCGGCCGCCTGGATTCTGTGACAGATTGCTTTTTCACCCGAGTTGGTTAACGTTAGGTCATTGATTTACGTTATTTTGTGCGCCGGTGCGGGGGAAACTGACTTGATGCGATTGCGCGAAATTCTCTGTGCAAGCCTGGTGGTTTCGGTATTCGCCGCGCCCACAGGGGCTGAC
>JBCCAA010000124.1:0-4022 GCA_039815055.1 Pseudomonadota bacterium
CGCTGTCCTTGATTTTGCGAGACGCATTAACGATGGAGGGTTCGTCCGGGCCGATCGCATTACAGAAGGCTTTGAAGCCGCCTCCTGTCCCGGTGGTCTCCACGATGGGGGCGGGGTGCTTTGAGATCGCCCCGAATTGTTCGGCCACGGTGGTTGAAAACGGAGACACCGTCGAAGAGCCAACAATCTTGATTTTCTGAACCTCGCCAATCGCCGAGACGGGCGGCGCGTTTGGTTGCTCGGGGATCGCCGACAAGTCGACATGCGGGCCGCATGCGCTCGCGAGGGCGAGCAAAGCAGCGCTGAGGCCCCAGTGTTTAAAGCTCTTGAACGTCATGGCGCCGCTCTTAGCGGAGAAGTGTGACAATCAAACGGACATGCTGCATTTAGATGTCAACGTGGGCGCGGGTCGGGAATCCAAA
The DNA here is from genome assembly GCA_039815055.1 of Pseudomonadota bacterium. Lineage (GTDB taxonomy): Bacteria > Pseudomonadota > Alphaproteobacteria > Caulobacterales > Hyphomonadaceae > UBA5336. The sequence goes on from JBCCAA010000124.1 coordinate 423, forward strand.
GCGTCTACCCACTTCGATCAGGCGTGCATTTCGGTCTGATTCATCCGTGAGCCAAAGCTGCCCCCCGGTCTCAGCCACGGTTCTTTCGGTTGGTAAGACCCGCAATGTCTGCCGAGCGATCGCTTCGCCGCTATCAACGAATGTGACAGGGTGAGGAACCGTCGCCGCAAGTTCGCCGCGGATGAGCGAGAAATGGGTGCAAGCGAGCACGACCGTGTCGATCTTGTCGCCCCCCTTGGTGTCGAAGAGGGGGGCTTGTGCCGCCCGAAAGGCTTCCAGAGCAACGGCTTCTCCCGCGGCGATCTGTTCTGCCATTTGGACAAGTTCGACCGAGCCGTACATGAGGACCGAAACGTCTTGTGCGAAGTCGGCGATCAATTGGGCGGTATAGGCGCGGCGCACCGTGCCGGGGGTTGCGAGCAAGCCGATTGTGCCGGTGCGGGTCAGTTTGGCGGCCGGCTTAATCGCCGGGACTGTGCCAACCACCGGAATGTCCAGAACCTCCCGCACGGCATCGAGAGCGAGCGTACTTGCTGTGTTGCAGGCGATCACAAACACATCCGGCTGCGCTTGCGCGCATAGAGCTTTAGCAACCTGCGGTAGCCGCGACCGCAGGGCGTCGTCAGACTTGTCTCCGTACGGGAAAAAGCCGCTATCGGCGGCGTAGTCGACGCTCACGCTCGGGGCCAGGGCACGCAGTTCCCGGGCAACGGTCAGGCCGCCCATGCCAGAATCAAACACCAAGACTTTCCCGTACGCCGTATCCGTCATGCCATCGTGCTAACCCGCTTCGCCCGCGGTGCAAGCGGGTAATCCTTGCTCTTGTCTTATGGTCTTGTTATTGTGCGGTGCAACATTAGCGGGATTTGACCATGTCAGAAAAAGATTTGCCCAAGGACTCAGAACCGCTGACCCCCTGGGGCTATTGGCAGGAGAGTGTTCAAGCGTGGACTGATTTTTCGCAGCGAACCAATCAGATCCTGATGGCGCAGTCGGGTCGCTCACGCACCGAACGCACCAAACCGCTCGATCCCGACGCGGAGACTTTGGCGAGTGAACTTCTGCGCTCCTATTCTGACTTTAATCTTCGGCACTGGCAGAACACGGCGCGGTTCCTGGAAGGTTTGCCGAGCTGGATGCAGGTGCCAAATGTTATGACGGGCTCGGCCTTGGTCGAATGGTTCGATAACTTTCAGCGGCGCGGCGGCGCGCCGCGGCCGGCGGACGCCGACGCCGAACCGGTTCTCTCACTCACGCCACCGGAACGTCTTCCGATCCCCAAAGGCAATGCGGATGATCTGACGCGGATCAAAGGCATCGGACCGAAACTCTCGGCCCGCTTGAATGAACTCGGTATCTATCATTTCAAACAGATTGCCGGCTGGTCAGAGCCAGAGGCCTTATGGGTCGATGATTTCCTGTCTTTCAAAGGCCGCGTGGCGCGCGAAAACTGGATTAGCCAGGCGCGTGTCTTGTCGGCCAATGGATCAGCAACGCTGCACTGACATCTGATTGCGCTTGACCTTGCTCGCCGCCCCCTTAGTGCGGGCGCAAGGATCAAAGTGCGCCTATGAATAATACCCGAAACTCGGTTGATTGGTTACTGTTCGCAACGCTCACCGCGTTGTGGGGCTCTGCTTACGCGTTCACACGTCTCGCGGTGAATCCCAACGATGTGAGCCAAGGTCTGCCGCCTGAGATGATCATTCCCTTAAGGCTTACAGGCGGGGCGATTATCCTCTTGCTGATGGCCAAGCTTAGTGGGGAAAAGTGGCCTTCGCTTTCCGATCGAAAAAGCTGGATCGCGATGGCCGTGATGGGCATATTCGGGACCGCATCGCCGTTCTTATTAATCACGCACGCGCAGCAAACCGTCGATTCGAGCCTGGCTGCGCTCTATGTAGCCGCCGCACCGCTATTTGTGTCTGTGATGGCGCATGTCGCGTTTCATGATGATCAAATCACCCCTCGCAAGACGCTTGGGATTGCGATTGGGTTTATGGGCGTCGCGGTGCTGTTCGGCCCGGAGGCGATTGGTGCGTTTGGCTCGGCCAGCGTCACGGCGCAGGCGCTCTGTCTGTTGGCCACGATGTGTTACGCCTTGTCGACCATCACCGCGCGATTTGCCCGGAACATTCCGCCCTTTGTGTTCTCAGCCGGGTTCCTCACGATTGCCGCGCTCGCGACCTGGCCGCTGCTTCTGGCGGTCGAGTTTGAAGCGCTGACCCCAAAATCCAGTGCCGTGATGGGGGTGATTGGACTGGCCATCGCCCCGACTGCCACGGCGTCTATCCTGTATATGCTCCTCATCCGTAGAACGAGCGCCTCTTTCATTTCGCTGACCGGATACACGATCCCGATTTTCTCGGCGATTGTCGGGTACTTCGCGTTCCACGAAGTGCAGGACTGGAACGCTCTCTTAGCCTTCGCCTTGATCCTGGGAGGCGTCTGGGTGGCGCAGCGCTCGGCACAGGGGCAGGTCGCGCCGACTAAAGCCTGAACACGCCTTCGATCACTGTCACGCTTTGCCCGCGCAGTTTCACGCGGTCGCCGACGAGTTCGGTCTCGATATGTGCCCCGCGGCCCGGATAGGCTTGAAAGCACTTCGCCTATGTCTGACCGGTAAGCGTGTGGAGGACCGGGGCGACGAGGCAGTGCCAGCTGCCCGTGGCGGGGTCCTCCGGGATGCCGCTGCCGGGCGCGAAAAAGCGGCTGGTCACATCAACATCCGCCCCGCCCAGCGCCATGCAGCCAAAATTGCCGGCGCCCCAACTTTGTGCGCTTTCGCCAAGCTGGCTGAGGCGATCAAGATCCGGCTCCAAAGCTGCAATGTCAGCCGCACTTTCATACAAGGCGACATAATAAGGCCCGTCAAAGACCCGGATCGGGGCTTTGCCCAGCGCGGCGACAATCTCATCACTCGCTTCCGTTTCGACAACGGTGTGGGCTGGAAAATCCATTTCGAGCCGATCACTGTCCAAGCGACTGACAAACAGGTCGCCGGACTGCCGGGTTCGGAACGTGATTTGGTCCCCGTCATACGCGCCGGTCGAATAGAGGTAATGTCCAGACGCCAGAGTTGCGTGCCCGCACAGCGGCACCTCGATGGCTGGCGTGAACCAGCGCAGCTCCCAAACTCCGTCGCCCGCTGGGACGATGAAGGCCGTTTCCGCGACATTATTCTCCGCCGCGATGGCCTGCAGCGTGGCGTCCGGAAGATACGAGTCGAGCGGCATCACACAGGCTTGGTTGCCTTCAAAAGGACGGCTGGCAAAGGCATCAATTTGAGCAAATGGAAGGGTCATGGTGATAGGTCTCCGATGGGGACCGCAGTGCTGTCACACTTAATTGCGCCGCACAAACCATGATTTCTAAGCGATCAATCAGTCCTGCTGATCGGTCAATTTCCAATTGTGCGCGACGGGGCCATGACCGCGCCCAAGGTCGGGGGCCTGCTTGATCGCTTCGTGCAGATAGATGCGCGCTTGTTCGACCGCCTCGGGCAAGGGTTTGTTTTGCGCGCTCAGAGCCGCTATCGCGCTGGCCAAGGTGCAGCCGGTGCCATGGGTGGAGCGGGTCTCAATCCTGGGGCTCTCAAAG
>JBCCAA010000158.1:0-2498 GCA_039815055.1 Pseudomonadota bacterium
AAATTCCGATCACACGGTGGGGGCCGGTGAGTGGAGTAAGTGGTATGCGAACGCTTCTTTGTGTTCTTTTAACGAGTTTTTCCCTTCCGGCATTTGCAAGCGAAACGCTTGGCATAACCGGCGCGTCGCTTGAAATTGAGAAGGTACAGGACGAAAACGGTGACCTGCGCAATGCAGGGCGCGCTATAGTTGATGTCGCAATCACCCGGTTCCATGGATTTCAAGGCGATCTGGCCTATTCCGGCACCGGAACAGGCGATGTCGGCACGGTTGCCGCGCATCTCTATATGACCCCTCAGCACGGCCAGAAATACGGCCTGTTCGCATCGCTCAGCGATGTCGACGGTCGCGCAATGCTCTATGGCTCGCTTGGGGCCGAAGGGATGCTTTCGCTGGGCGAAGATACCGTCATCGAAGCGCGCGCCGGCATGGGTTGGGCTGATTCAAACGGTCTCGATTACGTCTTCGCCGGGGCGTCTCTGGCACATCAGCTGACCCCGTCTCTGGAATTGGAAGTCGCCGTCGACTTTGCCGAATTCGACGAAGTTGCTCTGACGGCATCAGCCTATGACGCTGGCCTGAAAGCCACATACCGCCCCGAGGGCGCGCCCTGGAGCGTCTATGCCAGCGCCACCCAGTCCGGTCTGACAGATCATGGAAGCGAAACACGGCTGGGCTTGGGTATCAGCCTGTCATTGGGGACCCTGGGAGGGACGGACCCGCATACCCGCCCCTTCCGGACCCCCGATCCGGTGGCCGCACTTGTGCGCCGAGGACTTTGGTAAACAAACCAACCTGTCCGACCGGAAAGCGGCGTCCCCATTCGGGGGCGCCGCCATAGTTTTGCCCCGATTTTACTGAAAATTGTTCTGATCTGGCCAGACAATCGCCAGTCTTTAACGATTTTGTCTCTCTAGTGAGTTCAACGCCAATTTTTCTGGCTGACCGAGGGATAACCAGAATGGCCCGTATTCTCGATTGGGTGTCACCGCGCGGCATGATGCGGCTTCTTGTGATTTCATATTTTGTCGCTTTGGCGCTTGGTTGGATCGGCGACACTCAAATGATTGATTTCATGATCCCCATCCTGCCGGATGAAATGGCGATGATGCTCATGCGTGGGCTTATCCTGTTGCTGTCAGCCCTTGTACTGGTTGGCATCGGGCGCCGCCACGCCGCACTGGTTCTGGCACTGGTTGTGTTTTTCTCAAGCTACACAACGCTGTATGCCGGTGGAGATATTGGTAATTTCTGGCGCGACCTGGCGTTGATTGGCGCGCTTTTGATGACGGCCGACTTTGCCCAACCCAAAGAATCCGATGAAGAGTGGGTCGAAATTGCCGACACGGGACCAGGCCCGCGCGTGGTGTCAAAGCCACCCGAAGCCCCGATCAGACCTCTGGATGACACGCAATTTCGCGAAGACCTCAACATCGCACGCGCCACCTGAGCCTTTTCAAACCGCCCATCCGGATCTATGTGCCGGATATGGACAAAACGCTTCACATTATCGGTGGCGGCCTCGCTGGCTCGGAGGCTGCGTGGCAAGCCGCTCAGCTTGGGCTCCCCGTCACCCTGTATGAGATGCGCCCCGAGGTGGAAACCTTCGCGCATAAATCCGGGCACTACGCGGAAATGGTGTGCTCAAACTCGTTTCGCTCGGATGATGATGAACAGAACGCCGTCGGTCTGCTGCATTGGGAGATGCGCGCGGCCGGTGGCCTGATCATGGAAATGGCCGACACGCACCGCCTGCCCGCCGGGGGGGCCCTCGCCGTTGACCGCGAGGCCTTTGCAGATGCGGTGACAACCAAGCTCAAGGCGCACCCGCTCATCCGTCTCGAAACCGGGGAAATTCGCGAATTGCCCGCGTCCGGGCATTGGATCATCGCCACCGGCCCCTTGACCTCCGGCGCGCTGGCGCAAGCAATCTGCGCCGAGACCGGTCAAGACAGCCTCGCCTTTTTCGACGCCATCGCCCCCATCATCTATGCCGACAGCATCGACATGGATCAGGCCTGGGCACAGTCGCGCTATGACAAGGGCGATACGGAAGAAGATCGCACGGCCTATATCAACTGCCCGATGAGCCGCGATCAATACGAGGCCTTCATCGACGCACTGCTGAGCGCCGACAAGACCGAGTTCAAAGAAGGCGAGACCGCTGGCTATTTCGACGGCTGCCTGCCGATCGAAGTAATGGCCGAACGTGGTCGCGAGACCCTGCGCTATGGCCCGATGAAGCCTGTCGGCCTAACCAACCCGCACGCGCCCGATGTGAAACCCCACGCCGTTGTGCAACTCCGCCGCGACAACAAACTGGGCACCCTTTGGAACATCGTCGGCTTTCAGACCAAGATGAAATACGGCGCGCAAGCTGATGTGCTGCGCACGATCCCCGGCCTGCAGGACGCGCGCTTTGCCCGTCTGGGCGGCATCCACCGCAACACATTCCTGAACAGCCCCACCCTGCTCGACGACCAGATGCGCCTCAAATC
>JBCCAA010000163.1:0-2376 GCA_039815055.1 Pseudomonadota bacterium
CAAAGGGGCACCTGACGTCCGGAGTCGCGCGCCTGCAACTGTGGATCAACACACCTGAATTGTGGTGGCCAACCGGGCTTGGCACCCAAACGCTGCATGATCTTTCAATATCGGTGGGTCAGAACAAAACAACCCGGCGCATCGGTCTGCGTGACGTAAAACTCGTGACAAAGCAGGACGAGGCCGGAACTGGCTTTGCCTTTCATATCAACGGGCACCCTGTGTTCATGAAAGGGGCCAATTGGATCCCTGCAGACGCCCTTGGCGGGGCGATCACGCCAGAGTTATGCCGTGATCTGCTACAATCGGCGGTCGAAGCCAACATGAACATGATCCGCGTCTGGGGCGGTGGGCGGTACGAGCCGGACTGGTTCTATGACCTTTGCGACGAACTCGGCCTGCTGGTCTGGCACGACTTCATGTTCGCCTGCCACCTTTATCCAGCAACAGAAACCTTCCTGAGCGACGTCGACGGCGAAGTACGCGCGCAAGTCGCCCGCCTCAATCACCACGCCTGCATCGCTCTGTGGTGCGGTGACAATGAACTGGTCGGTGCGCTCAATTGGTATGAAGAAAGCCGCAAGGATCGTGACCGCTACCTCGCCGCCTACGACCGCCTGAACCGTAGGATCGAAACCGCACTGAAGGAGACTGCGCCAAGGGCCATCTGGTGGCCCTCCAGTCCCTCTGCAGGTCCGCTGAATTTCGGCGATGCGTGGCATGATGACAGTTCCGGAGACATGCATTTCTGGTCCGTCTGGCACGAAGGGCGCGATTTTGAACACTACCGCGACGTAAGCCCGCGCTTTTGCTCTGAATTCGGGTTTCAGTCCTACCCGTCCATGGACGTCATCCACCGATTTGCTGCGCCCGCAGACTTCAACATCGCCTCACCGGTGATGGAAAGCCATCAGAAAAACAAAGGCGGCAATGCACGGATCACGGAAACCATGTTCCGCTACTTTCGCTTCCCGATGGGGTTTGAAAATTTCGTCTATCTCAGTCAAGTCCAGCAGGCGTTGGCGATCAAGACGGCTGTGACCCACTGGCGCGGCCTGAAACCGCACTGCATGGGAACACTATATTGGCAGTTGAACGACACATGGCCGGTCTGTTCGTGGTCCAGCCTTGATCATGGCGGGGGCTGGAAACTGCTGCACCACGCCGCGCGCCGCTTTTACACGCCAGTTGTGGTGGTTGCGGTGCCAACGTCAGACGGCATCGCCTTGCGTGTGGTAAATGATCAGATCGACGCCGCAACAGTGCAGATCAACGCCTTTGCCGTTTCGATGGACGGTGCCACGCGGAAGTTGGGGACTACGACTTTGGATGCGCCCCCTGATCAGGCGATCAACGGCGTCCTTGTCCCTTCAAGCGGTCTGCACAGCAACGAAATCCTGGTGTTTGAGTGGACCGTCGAGGACGATCAGCACAGCGATCACTTCGCGCCGCACCCCTATAAATCCTACGAGATGGCCAACCCGTGCATCGAAGTCGAGACAAATCATCGCGCAGATCACGCCATCCTGACGCTGACTGCACAACGCATCGCGCTGTTTGTCTCGCTTGAGCCGGATCAACCGGGTCGCTTCAGCGACAACGGCTTCCACCTCATTCCCGGTCAACCTGTGTCGGTGCGGTTTGAACCCAAGACCCCCGGCACAACCCCAAATTTCACGATCCGCGACCTCTATTCCGCCACTCACGAACCTGAAAGGGCCCACACATGACCGATCTGTCTTATCAGCTCTACAGCTCCCGCCTAAATCCCCCGCTCGGAGAGACGCTCCAAATGCTGGCCGATATCGGGTATACCCATGTCGAAGGCTATGGCGCACTAGTGGTCGACAGCAAAGCCATGGACGCGCTGGAAAAAGGCCTTCAAACAACCGGGCTTACCATGCCCACCTGCCATGTCGGGCTGGACCTGTGCGAAGATGATCCAAACACTGTCAAAGCCATCGCGGCTCGTTTTGGAATTGAAACCATAGTCATCCCTTACATCATGCCCGCAGATCGGCCCACGGACGCGGACGGTTGGCGCAGCTATGCGGCGCGCTTGGCTGCCGTCGCCGCCAATCTGAGTGGTGCAGGGCTGAAACTGGCCTATCACAACCACGATTTCGAATTCGCCGCCTTGCCAGACGGCACGCTGCCAATTGATCTAATCCTTGAAACGGCACCTTCGGTTTTGTTCGAATATGACGTGGCGTGGGCAGTGCGTGCGGCGGCTGATCCCTTTGCGCCCATTGAACGCTACGGGGCCCGTATCGAGATTGCACATCTCAAAGACATCGCCCCGTCAGGCGAAGCCGAAGACGAAGACGGCTGGGCCGATATGGGGCATGGCGTCATGGATTGGGCAGCACTCATGGC
>JBCCAA010000165.1:0-2342 GCA_039815055.1 Pseudomonadota bacterium
ATGTTACTTGGGCGACCGGACCCATCGTCATGATTGGGGCTATGGTTGCGGAACATGCCCGGCATGTGACTTACGGGCTAAGGGATTTGAGAAGTGGTGTGCTAAGGTCCCTGCATGAAGACCTACACCGTCAAAGAAGCTTATGTGACCTTACAAGGTGAGGGCGCGCAAACCGGCCGTGCGGCAGTATTCTTGCGCTTTGCGGGTTGTAATCTTTGGACGGGTCTGGAGCGCGACCGCGCGACGGCGATCTGCAATTTCTGCGATACCGATTTTATCGGCATAGACGGCGAGAATGGCGGCAAATTCAAAGGCGCTGAGGCTCTAGCTGATCATGTCCTAAGCGTTTGGACACAAGCGGCTCCAGATGGCGGCGCGCCTTACGTGATTTGTACGGGTGGTGAACCACTCTTGCAGCTCGACACTGATGCCATTTGCGCGCTGAAGTCGGCTGGTTTCGAAGTGGGCGTGGAGACTAACGGCACGCAGACCGCGCCTGAAGGGCTCGACTGGATCTGCGTCAGCCCGAAAGCGAATGCCCCATTGCAGCAGGTTAGCGGTGATGAGTTGAAACTCGTCTTTCCACAAGACGAACCTGAGGCGCAGCCCTCGCAATTTGAAAGCTTGCAGTTTCAACACTTTTTTCTCCAACCTAAAGATGATACGGCGCACGCCGAGAACATTGCAGCGACCGCTGCCTATTGTATGAAGCACCCGAAATGGCGATTGAGCTTACAAACACACAAACTGATCGGCCTGCCGTAAAGGTCGAAGGCCAGATTTTCGAGATCACCAAATCGGTCTCGTTTGAAGCGGCGCATTTCATGGGCGGCAAGCCGGCCGGGCATCCTTATCGTAATGTTCACGGCCACTCGTTCCGCTTAGAGGCGACGGTGGCTGGGACGGTGCGTCCCGGCGAAGAATGGGTCCAGGATTTTTCCGAACTGGCCGCCATTTTGGGCGAAACGGCAAACAAGCTCGATCATTGTCTGCTGAACGAGATTCCAGGCCTTGAAGTGCCAACTCTTGAACGCATCGCAGTCTGGGCGGCAAATGACTTGCAACCCAAGTTGCCAGGCTTGAAACAAGTGGTGCTGGCCCGGCCGAGCCTCGATGAACGTTGTGTTTTGATCCTGAGCTAAGACTTAAGTGCCAATCGGCGCGCCATCGGACTTACGGATCGCGACCACGCTCGGGCGTGGAGGAACACCGTTTTCGAAATCGGGCCATCTGGTGCCAGGGCTCTCAAAGGTTGAACCATCTGTGTCTCCAGGATGCTGGACCGCGACGAACAGCGTGCTCCCATCTTCTGTGAATCGGGGGCCGCAAACTTCGGCACCGATCGGAGCTCGAAAGAAGGCCGTGCTGGTGCCCCGCCGATCGCCCGTGGTTTCCATCGCCCAAAGCCCGTCTGCGGCGCCGGTATCATCATTGCCATCTGTAGACACCCAAAGACGTCCGGACGGGTCCATGGCGCAATTGTCGGGACTGCCAAACCAGCCCTGATCACTGGTTAGCGGATTCCAGGTCGCGCCAATCTCAGCCACGGCCGGATCACCGCATTTTACCAAAATCTCCCAACGCGATTGAGTGGCTGTGAAATCGCCGTTTGGTTCTGTGATCTCGATGATATGACCGTGCTGATTGTCTGCGCGCGGATTGGCGGCATTGATTTCATCTTCGGTACGGCGATTGTTATTGGTTAGCATCACCCAGACCTTTCCGGTCTGCGGATCAGGCTCGACATCTTCCGGTCGATCCATCGGCGTGGCGCCGAGCAAGTCAGCTGCGAGGCGGGCACCGATCACGACATCTGCTTGAGACGTGAACCCATTCTCTGCGGTCAACAGGCCTTCGCCATAGACCAGCGGCATCCAATCGATCCAGCCATCATCCTCAAAGCGCGCCACATAAAGTGTGCCCTCGTCCAATAGGTCCTTGTTCGCGGCAGGCGTACTGGGATCAAAACGCCCGGCAGTGACGAATTTATAGACATAATCAAAGCGCTGATCGTCACCCATATAGATGACCACGCGGCCATCTGGTGCGACGACGCTTTCGGCGCCCTCATGCTTGAACCGTCCGAGGGCCGTGCGCTTTTTCGGCATGGATGTTGGATCCATTGGATCAACTTCGACCACCCAACCAAACCGGTTCGGTTCGTTCGGCTCTTTCGAAACGTTGAACCGGTCGAAATGACGGCCCCACTGATACCATCCGCTCGGAACGCCATAGCGCTCATGGTTCTCAGCTTCTGGATGGTCGGCGTCCAGGTCTCCCAGGAAATTCCCATTGATGTTCTCTTCCGCCATCAGCCAAGTGCCCCAGGGCGTAATCCCGCC
>JBCCAA010000136.1:0-3624 GCA_039815055.1 Pseudomonadota bacterium
CACTGCCATCCCGGAGGCCTTCAGAATGATCCCTCGCTCCATCGCGATCCCCAAGAACTGGAAAACGTTCAATTTTGCGAGTTTCTTCTCCGCGTTCTTGTACCCAGCCCTCGGGCTTGCGATGCTGATCACGATGATCATCCTCGGATTGGCGATATCCGGTTTGACCCTGCGGTGGTACTATTTGCCCCTCGGCATCGGGGTCGTGCTGCTGTCGATTTTCGTGTGTAATGCCGGCATCGGTCCGCTGCACAGGATCATGCAGCACAAAGCCGGTGAATTGCGGGCGCCAGGCCAAATCGTCACGATGATCAATCTGATGATCGCCATGCAGGGCACAGTACGGGACTGGGTCAATTATCATAGCCAGCACCACCGCTTTTCAGATAAGCCGGGCGATCCACACAATCCGTTTGAATCGAAACGCTGGGCCTGGGTCGGCTGGATCATCTGGCGCGATGCCAAGGACATGATGCGCCCCATGCCGATGTGGCTGAAAAAGCAGCCGATCGTGGTCTGGATGGATGGCTTCTACAATTCCATCTCGCTGGCGCTACACCTGTTTATTCCAGCGCTGATCTATCTCACTGTCTGGGCTGCAGGTGGATCTCTTGTTCTCACAGCGATCTGCCACGCCTGCTTTGTCATCGGCCGCGCGATTCAATTTCACGCCACGGTGTATGGGATCAATGTGCTTGGTCACCTGCCCACGCCGAAATGGGCTGACCATGTGATCGGGCTGTTGACCGGCGGCGAGGCGTTTCACGATCACCATCATGACGAACCTCAAAGCGCCCTCCACCGTCCGCGCAGAGGCATCTGGAACCGGATTGTGGACTATAACGGCACCATTCTGCTCGTTTACGAAAAGCTCGGCTGGGTGAAAAATCTCAAAATCGCGCCGCAATTTGCCTAAAAGGTACAAGGTCCGTTGCGCACCTGCCGCGTGCCGTCGAGCTGAGATTTTTTAAGCAACATGTCTGAGATCGGTCTGTCGAAACTGACAGGTGATCGTTAGAAAGATTTCAGAAACAGCCGAGATTCGGGAAGACTGATCCAATACGGAACAGATTTACCAACGAGCCCCTAATGCGCTCGAACGGGTTGCTTCCAATTTTGACGAAAATTCTCAGATCCCGCTGAAACCGACTTTAATTCGGAGCCTGTATAGAAGCGTCATGGCCGCAGAAGTGGCTTGTTTAACCGTACGAAAGTGGTTGGAAAAATGACGCAGAATGCTCAATCTCTTAGTGTGCGGGGGCCTGATGGGCGCCCGCTCACGCTCGCAGATTTGCCAAAACCAGGCATCACCCGTTGGGTCACGCGCCGCAAAGCCGAAGTTGTTGCGGCCGTATCTGGCGGTCTTCTATCTGAAGAAGAGGCGCTCCGTCGCTATGATCTCAGCGAAGAAGAATTCTCTGGATGGCGTGTGCTCTACTCCAAGCATGGCCGCAAAGGCCTGCGAACAACGCGCGTTCAGCAGTACCGCTAAACGCGAGCGGGGACATCCGCTGACCTGACTTTGAGCGCCGCTCATCGTTAAAGCGCCGTTTACGACGCCGCCCGTATAGACATTCGGGAATGCCCGCTTCTGCGTCGGGCAAAGGTGTTGTTTATGAGCGCGAAAGACCGAACGCCTCCTATGCGTCTCCTGGCCCTCGCCGCTTTCCTTTTAGCGGCGGGACTACTTTCGTTGCGCGCCTATGATCTGTTCGGGTCTGTCAAATCAGAGTCGGTCGGCAACTCTGTCGAGCGCGAGCTCACATATTTACTCGAACCCATAACCGGCTCCGATCGCGTTCGCGTCTCGGTGACCGGTGAAAAGCCGAAATCAGTCCTGATTATGGTCGACGGCGACATCGCCACGGACTTGCGCCCCCTGCGGACCCGGATCGAAAACATTCTCATCGCCTCGGTTGGTTTCGACGCCGAGACGGACACGCTGACTTTGACCCAGTTTCCATTCGCCAGAGGAGTCGGTGGCACACTCACGCCGTTTCAGATCGCAGAGCTTACGGGCCTTGGACTGCTCTCCCTGATCTTGTTGATCACTACGCTCAGTCCGCAACGGGTGGCCTCGGTCGTAGCCCCGGCGCCGGCACCCGCACCTGTAAGGGCTGAGCCACTGATGGCGCGGACATCACGTCTGCCGGCCTCGCTGCCTCCCGACCCCAATACGCTGCACGAGGCTTCGACCCTCGCAGAGACCCACCCCAAAGATACAGCAAAACTGGTCAAAGGCTGGATGTCATATGCGGAGGACTAAATGAGCTTACCCGCCCTTTCCCACGCCCCGTCGATCAATGATGGAATGACTCGCAGCGCACTGTTAATGCGCGCGCTGGGCGCCAAAGCATCGGCAGTCTGGTCACAGCTCTCGCCAGATGAGGCAGCACAGCTCAGCCATGCGATGCAGACTTTGCCTGAAGATGAGCCCGCTGAACAAGCCGCTGTAAAACGCTACGTACACAGCATGCGCACCCCGGCGATCTCATCCCCTGCACAGTCTGGTGGGGTCTGGATCGCGCTCTCTCAGTGCGATGGAACATACCTGGCAGGTCTCGTACTCGATGAAAGCCCGCAAGTCATCGCACTTATGGTTTCACGCCTCTCGCCAGAGGCAGCCGCGGAGACCGTTCGTGCCCTGCCGAAATCACTCGCGACAGAAGCGCTGAAGCGCCTGCTTAATCTTGGAGACGTGCATCCCGCTGCGATCCGAGCGCTTGAAACCGCGCTGGGACAACAGCTCGAGCAGAAACGGGCGCAAGACCTGAATGGCGGCCACGAACATGTCGCCCGCATCTTTGATCAATTGGACAGCAGTTCAGAAAGCACACTCCTCTCGTCGCTGGATAGCGCCGAGCCAGGCGCGGGCAAAAAGATCCGCGCTTTGATGTTCACGTTTGAGGATCTTGCAAAACTCGACCCAGCCAGCTTGCAAACCATCTTGGGCAGTGTCGACCGCGCGGTCTTAACTCTAGCCCTGAAGGGCGCCGAAACGTCTGTGGCCGAGGCCTTCTTCGCCAATATCACGCAACGCGCCGCCAGTCTGTTGCGCGAGGAGATCGCCGCAACGGGGCCCGTTCGACGCAGTGAAATCGAGATGGCGCGGGCGGAAGTGCTGACCGTGGCACGGGCCTTGGTCAAGCGCGGTGATCTTTTGCCCCAGGGCACCGATGATGAGTTGATCGAATGAAGCGGCGCATCGAGTCTCTCGAACCGTTCCCGTTTCAAAGTGATTTCAGCGCTCCAGCGCCGAAGCCCAAAGATACAATCTCCCTCAACACTGAAGAGCTCGCCTTGCTACTTTCCGATGCGCAAGCCAGCGGGGCCGCAATCGCCCGCAATGACATTCTCGCTGAACACGCAGAGCGGCTTGAGAAGACATCATCTGAACTCAAAGCCGTTCTCTCGAGTATTGTTGATCTTGCTGCCTGCCTGGAAACCGCCGCCATCAATGAGAAGGATCGCGCCGATGCCTTGGACCGCGTGCGCCGCCTCGCCGCAGTTGTGATTGATAGCCAAGGTGACTTATTTTCCGAACACGGCTGATTTGTTCATTTCTCGGCAACCATTCACCGCCACCTTGATCGCTTAGGCAGCACAGAGACCAGACTTTATGAC
>JBCCAA010000096.1:0-6174 GCA_039815055.1 Pseudomonadota bacterium
ATCGCAGACGGCACGGGTGAAAGCGCCAATGTCATCATCGCCAACATCAAGGCCGACAACGGCGTGATCCACGTGATCGACAAGGTGCTGCTGCCCGGTCAGCGCCCCGCCTGCCACTGATCCTACCCCTGACCACTGAAGCCCCGCAGAATTTTTGAAAAAAAATGCGGGCGCTCCGTGGGATAGACCGGTGAAACATCAAAACAATCAAAGAGCCCGCCCAAACACGCGGCGGGCTCTTGCATGACGGCGCGGCTTAGTCGATCTATAGAGCTGAATTGAACGGGAACGCCCATGGCCCTGCCTGCCGCCACACAGCTTAAATACTGGACCATTGCAACGCTGGTGTTCCTGGTGGTCCTTTGGACCTTGGGCGACGTGATCCTGCCTTTCGTGCTGGGCATGGCCATCGCGTACTTCCTTGATCCCGTCGCAGACCGCCTCGAACGCATGGGGCTGTCGCGGGCGCTGTCTGTCACGGTCATCACTCTTTTTGTCATTGTGATCTTCATCATGATGGTGCTGCTTGTGGTGCCCACTCTGATCAACCAAGCGGCCAATCTGGTTGAGGTTGCCCCGCAACTCCTTGACCAACTGCGCACATTTCTCACCGATCGCTTCCCGGCTCTGTTTGACGAAAGCTCGACCATCCGCCAGTCACTGGCCACTCTGGGCGAAACGATCCAATCCAAAGGCGCGCAGTTCATTGAGGCCGTGCTGGCCTCCGTGGGATCCCTGATCAACGTGGTTGTCCTGATCGTCATCGTGCCCGTCGTGGCCTTCTACCTGCTTTACGACTGGGATCGCATGGTGGCCGAGGTCGACAAGCTCCTGCCTCGCGACCACGCGCCGACCATCCGGCACCTGGCCCATGACATCGACCGCACGCTGGCCAGCTTCATCCGCGGCATGGGCACCGTCTGCCTGATCCTCGGGACTTACTACGCCCTCGCACTGATGTTGGTGGGGTTGCAATTCGGCCTTGTCGTCGGCGCGATCGCGGGGCTTGTGACCTTCATACCGTATCTCGGCGCCATCATCGGCGGTGCGCTGGCTATTGGGCTGGCCCTCTTCCAGTTCTGGGGTGATTGGCTCTCGATCGGTCTGGTCGTCGGCATCTTCGTTTTGGGACAGGTCATGGAGGGCAACGTCCTCACCCCCAAACTCGTGGGCAGTTCCGTGGGTCTCCACCCCGTCTGGCTTATCTTCGCGCTGTCCGTCTTCGGTGCACTTTTTGGTTTCGTGGGCATGCTGGTCGCTGTGCCCGTGGCCGCCGCCATCGGCGTCCTGGCCCGCTTCGCCACCCAGCAATACATGTCCAGCAAGCTTTATCGCGGCCTCTCGGAAGACGAATAATGGCCCAGCAGCTCAGCTTCGATCTTCCCGGCCGCACGGCGCTGGGACGCGATGATTTCTTCGTCTCGCCCGCCAACGCCAATGCCGTGGCCATGATCGAAGGCTGGCAGGACTGGCCCGGGCGCAAACTGATGCTTGTGGGACCCCAAGGGTCGGGCAAAACCCATCTCACACATGTCTGGGCGAACCTCAGCGGGGCAACAATCATCCCCGCAAAAGACCTGTCAGAAGCCGACATCGCCCAACTCGCCAGCGCCCATGTCGCGGTTGAGGACTGCCAAGACATCGCAGGTACAGCCAATGCAGAAAACGCGCTCTTTCATCTCCACAATCTCGCCCTGGCCGAAGGCCATACCGCGCTTTTCACAGCCGCGACCGCCCCTGCCGATTGGCCCCTCTCCCTGCCCGACCTGATGAGCCGCATGCAAGGCACGCCGTCCATCCACATATCGCCCCCCGATGACGCCCTTCTCGGTGCGCTCTTGATGAAGCTTTTCAACGACCGACAGCTTTCGCCTACGCCTGCCACGCTCCCCTATTTGGTGGCCCGCATCGACCGCTCCTATCAGGCGGCGGCCGCTGCCGTCAGCGCGCTGGACACCGCCGCGCTCCAGTCGGGCCGGTCCATCACGCCGCGCCTCGCCGCTGAAGTGCTGGACATCTGATACGTAAATCCCCATCTTAGTCACCTCGTTGTTACAATTTACTGAGCACTTACACCGTCATGACGGATGCCGACTTTTTGAAATCTCCCATGCCCGCCCCGGTGGACATGCCCGATCTGGACCTCACCGGGCCCGATCGCTTCTACAATAGGGAACTCAGCTGGATCGGCTTCAACTGGCGCGTGCTGGAAGAAGCCAGCAACCCCCGCGTTCCCCTTCTGGAACGCCTGCGTTTCCTGTCGATCTCCGCCACCAACCTTGATGAATTCTACAACGTCCGTGTCGCGGGCCTGCGCGAACTGGCGCGCGAAGGCAACACCACGCCGGCCCATGACGGCCTGACGCCCGCCGAACAACTCAAACTGATCGACGAAGAAGCCCGCCGCCTGCTGCAACATCAGCAAGACACCTACGAAGCCCTGAAGGCGGAGATGGAGGATGAAAACATTGTCATCCTCACCCGCGCCGACCTGACCAAGGATGAAATCGCCTATCTCGAAGGCGCGTTCATGAACAAGGTGTTCCCGGTGCTCTCCCCCCTGGCGATCGACCCGGCGCACCCCTTCCCCTTCATCCCCAATCTGGGCTTCACACTGGCTCTGCAGCTCAAGGCGCGCGACGGCAAACGCAGCTTGAAGGCGCTTCTGCCCATTCCGGGCCAAATCGATCGCTTCCTCACGCTTCCCAGCAAAGACGGCACCCACCGCACCTTGCCGCTGGAAGAACTGCTGCTTCTGAACATCGAAAGCATCTTCCCCGGCTACGAGATGAAAAACCACTGCGCCTTCCGCGTTTTGCGCGACAGCGATCTGGAAGTCGAAGAAGAGGCCGAAGACCTCGTACGCGAATTCGAAGTCGCGCTGAAACGCCGCCGCCGGGGCGAAGTGGTGCGCATGAAAATGACCGCCGGCGCGCCCGACAGTTTGCGCGATGTCATCATGGAAGAACTGGGCGTCGCCTCGGAAGAAATCGTGGAAGTGCAAGGCATTATCGGCCTGGCTGACCTCGGCGAACTGGTGCTCGACAGCCGCCCCGATCTCCTCTGGCCCTCCTTCACCCCGCGTGTGCCCGAACGCGTGCAAGACCACGACGGCGACATGTTCGCGGCGATCCGCCAAAAGGACGTGCTTCTGCACCACCCCTATGAAACCTTCTCAATGGTGATCCGTTTCCTGCAACAGGCCGCGCGCGATCCAAACGTGGTGGCGATCAAACAAACGCTCTACCGCACCTCTGCCGACAGCCCCATCGTCGACGCGCTCTGTGAGGCCGCCGAGGATGGCAAATCCGTCACGGCTCTGGTCGAACTCAAGGCCCGGTTCGATGAAGCCGCGAACATTCGCCAATCCCGCCACCTCGAACGCGCGGGCGCCCATGTGGTCTATGGCTTCATGGATTGGAAAACGCATGCCAAAATCTCCACCGTGGTCCGGCGCGAAGGTGACAACCTCGTCACCTACACGCATTATGGCACCGGCAATTACCACCCTATAACTGCCAAGATTTACACCGACCTCAGCTTCTTCACCTGTGACCCCGCCCTTGGCCGCGATGCCACGCGCGTCTTCAACTATCTTTCGGGATACGCCCAACCGCAGAGCCTCGAAAACCTCGCCATCTCTCCCCACACGCTGAAATCCCGCCTGCTTGAGATGATCGAGGCAGAGATCGACCACGCCAAGGCAGGCAAGAAGGCCGAGATTTGGGCGAAGATGAACTCAATCATCGAGCCCGACATCATCGACGCGCTCTATGCCGCCAGCCAGGCAGGTGTTCAAATCAGCCTCGTTGTGCGTGGCATCTGCGGGCTCAGACCCGGCATCAAGGGGTTTTCAGACAACATCCGCGTCAAATCCGTGATCGGTCGGTTCTTGGAACATTCCCGCATTGTCTGTTACGGCAATGGCGGTGGGCTGCCCTCGAAAAAAGCTCGGGTCTTCATCAGTTCTGCGGACTGGATGGGCCGCAACCTCAACCGCCGGATCGAGACATTGGTGGAAATCCAGAATACCACGGTAAAGGCCCAGATCGTCAGCCAGATCATGGCCGCCAACATGGCCGACATCGCGCAAAGCTGGGTCATGTCGCCCGATGGCAGTTTTCAGCGCGCCGAGTGGGAAGACGGTACATTCGCCTTCAACTGCCACCGCTTCTTTATGGAAAACCCCTCCCTCTCCGGTCGCGGATCGGCGGGCGCATCCGACGTGCCAAAATTGACCCACACAGAAGATTGACCCACGCGCGCCCATCGCCCATAAATCAGGCGCATGAAAACGGGGGATGCATGGACGGTTTAAACGATCCATCCGATGCGGATTGGGGGCCATTCGGTCGACCGCTCTTTGCGGAAGCCTCCTCCCGCAGACTAAGCCGTGTGGGGGTGATTGACATTGGTTCAAACTCCGTCCGCATGGTGGTGTTTGACGGCGCGGCCCGCTCGCCAGCCTATTTCTTCAATGAAAAAGTAATGTGCGAACTTGGCGCAGGCCTGGCCGTCACCGGGCGGCTCAATGCCCGAGGGCGCGACCGCGCGCTGGCGGCGATGAAACGCTTCCACCACCTCGCCGGAGGCATGGGCGCAGGCCCACTCACCGCAGTGGCAACAGCGGCGGTACGTGATGCAGAAGACGGCGCAGAATTTTGCGCGGACGTGGAACGCGAAACCGGTATACGCATCTGGGTTCTGCGCGGCGAACAGGAAGCGGCCTTTTCCGCTCAGGGCGTGCTGCTCGGCTGGCCCGGCTCCTACGGTCTGGTCTGCGATATGGGCGGGTCTTCCATGGAACTCGCTGAAATCAACGGCGGCCGCGTGGGCCGCCGCATGACCTCCCCCCTTGGGCCACTGAAACTGCGCGATATCAAGGGCGGCAAGAAGGGCCGCAAGGCGCAAATCAAAGATCACGTCGCCGCCATGCGCGACCACCTAGGCGAGCAGCGCAACCGATTGTTCCTCGTCGGCGGGTCCTTTAGGGCACTCGCCAAAATCGATATGGAACGTCGCAACTATCCCCTTAAAGTCGGCCATGAATACCGGATGAGCGCGGCAAGCCTGCGCGAAACCATGCGTTACATCGCCGAAAGTGACCCCGACGCGCTGCGCTCTCGCGCTGGCGTGTCCTCGGCCCGCATGGCGCTTGTCCCTTACTGTGCCGAAGCGGTCAAAGAGGTGGTGAAAACGTTCAAACCCCGCGACATCGCCATATCCAGCTATGGCATCCGCGAAGGGCTGCTCTACCAACAAATGCCCCAGCGCCTGCGCGACCGCGATCCGCTCATTGAGGCCTGCAGCTTCGTGGAATCCCGCGATGCCCGCTTCCCCGGTGCGGGCAAGGCCGTCTACAAATTCATTGAACCGCTCTTTAAATCGGTGCCCGAGGAACGCAAACGCATCATCAAAGCCGCCTGCCTGTTACACGATGTCAGCTGGCGCGCGCATCCCGATTACCGGGCCGAAGACTGTTTCGACAACGCCACCCGTGCCAATCTGGGCGGGCTCAAACACTCTGAGCGCGTCTATCTTGGCCTCGCCCTGCTGCACCGCTATTCCAACAGCCGTGACAATAGCCGGTTTTCGGAACTCAACGAACTGGTGACCGACAAAGACCAACACCAGGCGGAGGTCGTGGGCAAAGCCATGCGTTTTGCCGCCATGCTCTGGCCGTCACAAGAGCCGCGCCTGGGCACGCTGAAATGGTATCCCAAAAAAAAGAAGCTGGATCTTGTATTGTCCCGCGAGGCCGAAGAGACCTTCGGAGAAGTGGCCGAGTCCAGATTTCTATCGCTGGCGCAAACCCTTGAAGCCGACACATCCGTTCGGATCGCACGGGACTGACACACCGACCTCTTTCAAAGACGGCATCTAGGTTCAGATTTCAATCTCGCCCTCTTCCAACGGCTTCGCATCCGGTTTGCGCCGGATGATGATATCGCCGTTGGGCAACACTTCGGGTAGCTCATAAAGGTTGATGTCATCGACCTTCTCAAACAGGTCACGCATCATCGGTCCCATTGCCTCTCCAAACTGGCGAAACGCTGGGCCCATGTCTTCCGCAAATCCCTGCAGATCGTTCATGGCAGGCTCCATTTCCTGCCGCAATCCTTCCAGGAACATCTCCACCCCCCGCTCCATCAGGGACGGGGCCTTCTCCTCTTC